>CAMYAA010000149.1 GCA_947253615.1 uncultured Sutterellaceae bacterium | reverse complement strand
ACGAGATCTAGTACGGTCTCGTGGGCTCGGAGATGTGTATAAGAGACAGACACGATTGACTTCGTCACGGTATTGCTGACTCAAGGTCCCCGTCTTACGACCGCGGGTCTTTTGTTCAGGTTCCTCTTCTTCAAACGGGACTTCACGCGTACGTTCGAATTCAGCCACCCAAGTATGGGGCTTTTCATGCTCTTCTAACTTCAAGCACGTTTCGGAGAGTTCCGTCGGGGTGAATTGGGCACCCGCACCCCCAATGCTCAACTCGAGACCTAACATATCGAGCACTAAAAAGACCTTATCGAACTGAACCGTGGATTTCCCGTTTTCCAATTCAATAAAGAAACGGCGACCCACGCCACAGCACAAAGCAGCATCGCTTTGCGTCATACGCAAACGTTGACGGGCACGACGCACCAAGGCGCCTAATTCACGCATATTCTTCACGACGATATGCTTCGTACGAAGTTTGCCGCCGCGGCGAGAAACTTTCTTAGGGGAGCTTACGCTTTCTTCTTTCGTGGGAGTATCCATTTTTTAGGTTTCGGTTAGGGGGTTTACAAAGAAAAGTATCGAGGCTCAGGGATTAAAAGTTCATCCCAAAAGCACTACGGAAGATTTCTGCGGCTTTCGATAAGTCCATACGATCCGGATGGGTCTTACTCGCCTGAAGCTTTTGTTCACGCTCGGGCGTGACTTGGCCCAAGAGTGCGGTCATACGGTCAAAGACTTCTTGACTAATACGGCCCTGACACAAGAACGTTTCAATCAAGGTATTGTTCTTGCCCATATCGGTGAGCTTTTGACTCACTTCTGCGATCCAGGCTTTCGCTTTAGGATCGTTCGGGTCACCCCCTAACGTCGCAAAGCAACCAATCTGTTTGTTTTCCAAACGCTTGGCAACGGCTTTGATTTCTTCAGGGGCATCCCACTTATCGCACCAAAAGCCTAAAAGCACAGGATTGAATTCCGATAAGTCCTCGGGCAATTCATCAGGATTAATCATGCGGGCCCCCGGCAGATCATCACAAATAGCGTGACCCACAGCACGGGTGTTCCCGGTTCGACTACTGATAACAATTAACGGTGTAGACATAACACATCCTTGGGGAAATTAAAATTCCGTGGTTGAGGCATCCGCCTTCTCGGGGGCCTCGGGGTTGTGTTCACGCATGAACTTTCGCCAAGCGGACTCCCCTTTACACTTCTTTTCCACGTCATCCAAAATACGTTCGTGTTCTTTGAGCTCTTCAGCGGTCGCTTTGATCACGGGCAAAATCGAATTATCGGGTGCTGGACCCCATTTATCCGGTTCGAAGCCCATCCCTAACTTGATTTGGTTTTGACCACGCGTCATGGTCAAATACACTTCCGCTAAGAGTTCCGCGTCCAATAAAGCCCCGTGGCCTTTTTGTTCACGTTCTTCTTTGTCGATTTCAAGAATCGTACATAAGCTATCGAGCGAGACGGTACGGCCTGGGAACGCCTTACGGGCAATCGACAAGGTATCCGTCACGGAATCCACGTAATCTTCGACCTTACCTTTGCCGCAACGTGCGAATTCCCCATCCAAGACCCCAATGTCGAACTGGGCGTTATGAATGATTAATTCACTATCACGAATAAACTCGATGAAGTCATCAATGATGTCAGCAAAGAGCGGTTTGTCAGCCAAAAACTCATTGGAGATATGGTGCACGCTAATGACTTCTTGATCCATTTCACGTTCTGGATTGATATACACGTGAAAGCGATCTTCTTCGTCCTTCGTGATCCAACGTCCGTCGAGCTGCAAACAACCGATTTCCACCACACGATCGCGCTCGAGCAACGGACCGTCGTTAATACGACCCGTCGTTTCCGTATCTAATACAATTTTACGGCCTCGGATTTTTCGCTTTTGCATGGGTTTGCCTCTAAAAATCAATGCCTCATCATTGGGCTCAAAGTTATTGTCTTGAAGTTTAGCAAAGCTAGCCGCATTTTAAAAATTTCAACACGAAACTCCCCCTAAAAAGAGGAAATGCGTTCCCGATCAATCATAGAAAAAGGGCCTCGACAGGAAATCAAGGCCCTAAAAATTCGGGAGAATTAAAGCTTAAAAGCGACCTTCAAGCGAGACGGAAATATTGCGTCCCGGTGCGCTATAGCGGTTTAACCCACAACCATCATTGAAAACGTCACCTTGAATACCAATCGTTTTAATTTGACGTAGGTTTTCCCAAGTCGTGTACTTTTTGTTGAAAAGGTTAAAAATCCCGGCATTGAGTGTGAAGTGCTTGTTGAGCTTATACTGACCGATTAAATCGAAAACAGCATAATCCTTACTCAAGAAGCGATGGGGTCCCAATGGAACCTTAACATTCGAAATTTCACCCGTGTTTTCATTAACATCATAGGTAAGGTTTTTGCCATCAAAGACGAGCGCTTCGCTAGCTCGTTTTTTGGCGACGTATCTCGCCCCAAGTTCGACGTGCCACTTCTCGTTTTGATAACCAAATCCTAGTTTCAGTTGGAAAGGCTGAAGTGCGAGTAACGATGCACCATCAGAACGCTTCCCCTTCATGTAAGCCATTTTAGTATCAAGATACCATCCCTTTGGTAGCCCCACCAAACTACCTAGCACCTTAGAATGCATTTCAATGCCATTCACACGAGCATGCGGAATATTCGAATACATAAAACTTGTTTGCGCACGATATCGCATCACATCGGTATCAGTATTCCAATCATAGCGAAGTGACCCCTCTGAGCCTGGACGCGGCACAATATCAATAAAGTCTTTGTAATCCGTATGATAAACCGTTGTATCAAACACTAAATGTTTATTCTGATGGGAAAATGTTATTTGATGAGTCAACGAACGCTCAGGATTCAAGTTCGGATTCGGTACGTAACGATCGGACGTCGTCAATTCAAAAAAAGCCTCTTCAACTCGCGGAAAGCGATAGCCAGAACTTAAACGATATTGCAAGAAAGTTTTCGGAGTAAACAAGTAAGCCAGAGAGAAGTCAACGGCTGGCATCGTATAAGACTTCTTCGGATTTTGAACAAGTGTCGTCCCTTTAGCCGTATGCAAAGGTAGATCACTCGTCAATCGTTTATAACTAACATGCTCTAAACGGGTACCCAGCTCAGAGATCCACTTTTCACCCAACCCAATCGTATCTTTTGCATAAGCAAAGACACTTTGGCTCTTAACTGGTTCAACCATCAGGTAATGTTTGACAGAATACTTTGGACTCCCCCACTCAGTCTCGTAATTGTCATTATCAAATCGTTGATCGCGATATCCTGCTCCCCAACGAATAGTATTCACACTCTTAGCTATAGCAATTGGACGTAAATGGGCATCGATAAAAAACATATGAGATTTTTGCTCAAAAGTCGCACGCTTCGTCCCTTCAATCACCGATTCATAGCCTGGATAAGCAAAGTATTGGTACGCGTCTGCAATTTGCTTACCCGTCTGTGCGATATATCGTGCCGTTAACGACTCCATAGAGCCCTTCTCAGGAGTATATTTGTATTCTAGCCCGTAACGATGACTTGGATTCGTATCTTTGGTAAAACGTTTGTTCTCCAAAAAGAAAGACTTTTCTTCCACAAATCGCTTTTGCTTGTAGTCATCATAAAATACGTCGACATAATGGGCGTCGTTAAATCGATACCCCAACTTACTCATCACCGCCAACGACTCATAATTCATAGGATCGGGTAACCCGCGACCACGTTTATAAATATCTTCCTGTGGATCACCGCGCAACATATCAAAATTCTTCATTTCATGATGATGTCGATGCGTGATTTGCACCAAACCTTCAATCCCGCGCCAACGCCAGCCCATCCCCGCTACCGCCTTACGCTCTTCATTTTGCGAGGCATAACCGAACTTGCCGTAAAAACCGACGTGCTTATCCGGTGCGACAAAATCCTCCACCGTCTTTGTATGTAACTCCACGGAACCGCCCAAAGCTCCAGAACCTGCCAAAATCGAATTGGACCCCTTATGAATATCGATCGTACTCATGTTCTCCAACTCAATGCCATTCCTCGTACCGTTCACGTACCCCTTGTATTCATAAAATGGCGGCATAAACGATTCCGTCGTCGGAATGCCGTCAACCGTGATACTCACACGATCACTATCGACCCCTCGCATCGAAAAGCCATTAAATCCAGTACGACCTCCTTCGGCAATTTCCACTCCAACAAGATTTCGAGTCAAATCTCGCTCATTGTTTACTAAATTAAAAGTATTTTGACTCGATTTAATTAATGTCTTGTCCACATCCTTAACGTGTTTAGCATTCACTTCAATCGTATCTAACGTCGTTGTACCTTCCTTCGCAGCCTGTCTCTTATACA
>CAMYAA010000148.1 GCA_947253615.1 uncultured Sutterellaceae bacterium | reverse complement strand
CTACACACTGCATATCGTCGGCAGCGTCAGATGTGTATAAGAGACAGGCCCCACTGTATTAATGTGTTATTTTTTACACGCCAATCGGGAATGACGGCGCGGGGGACGTTGAGGTATTGATTGGGTTCGTGCAAAGCCCCTCGATGGGTATGTCCATGAATGACGAGTTGTGCTCGATTGACTTGTGTGAGTTGAGCGATACTCGGCAACGAGACGTCCATAATGTCCGCGGGCTTCATTTGCTTACGGGCTTTACTTTTCGCTCTTGCGCGAGCCGCCACTTCACGACGAAGCCATCGGGGTAAGAGGAGCATGGTAGCTTGCCACCAAGGACGACGCACACGAGCGCGAACGCGCATATAGTCGTGATCCTCCGTACACCAACCGTCCCCATGACTAATCAATAAAGGAATATCGTGATAAATAAGGACGGTCGGATCGCGTAAGAGCGTCCCACCGCAGGCGCTGGCAAAGTCCTCATTTAAGAAGAAATCTCGATTGCCTTGCATTAAGTAAAGACGCACCCCTTGATCGACGAGGGCACGAAGGGCCCCAGTGAGATCTTGCCAGACGACGCGTTCATCGTCTCCAATCCACGCATCAAAGATATCGCCTAAAAGAAAGAGTTCATCGTAGTGCGTAGCTTCACGGGTGAGAAAGCGCAAAAATCCCTCGACAAGGGCGGACTCATCGCGAGAGAGATGTAAGTCCGCCACGAAAATCGGATGATTGACTTGAACCGGTTGATCGGACCCCGCTGAGCGAGGGAGAGGATAAAAGCGCATAACGTCACGGGTGGAAAAAAGGGCGAGGTTTAACGATAAGCCGATGCCAAGCGCATCGTGGACTGAGCGTTAAACCGCAAAGCAAAGAGATGCTTGTCATTTTAACAGAGCCGTCGGGACGCGCTCGTGTCCCCTTGCCCGCTTTGCGTGCGCGAGGGCGTTTTATGGGCTGATTAATATATATTTTTATTCATAAAACGTGCTAAAATACGCGAAAACTCAGGGCTTTATGGCCTAATGATGAGTGCACGAAAGCGCATACCGAACTCCAAAGGAACACTATGAAAGAGACGACAAGTTCACGAGGGCGTGCCGAGACGTCGGCCCGATCGAAAGCGGGGCGTCCCAAAGGCTCAGGTCGTGGTTTGACGACCAAGATTCAGGTTTGTGTACAGCCAGGGATTTATGAGGCCTATGAAACGTTAGGGGGCCGTGACTGGTTACGTAGCATTTTAAAAGAGGCGTATCAGCGACTCTCGAGTTCGCCCGAGTCGGAAGGCTGGGTCAAAGCGTATTGGTCCCTCGGGGAAAATGCGGCGAGTGCGGCGAGTGCGGCGAATGCCACAAATCCGACAAATTCTTCGACGCCCACGAACACGTCGGCGGCCTATAGGGGCGTGTCCTCGGTCGAGTCACATTTAACGAGTCCGACCTGGGTTAAGGACTTTCGCATTCCTACGCCCTTGATGAGTTTGCCAGCGTTTCCGACCTCGGTGCAATGTGGTTTTCCTTCGCCAGCGGCGGACTATGCGACGGAAGAGTTGGACTTAAATTCGCATTTAATTCCGCATCCGGCTTCGACCTTTGTGGCGGTAGCCTCCGGGTTAAGTATGACGGGGGCTGGGATTGATCCTGGGGACTATTTGATTGTGGATCGTGCGCTAGAAGTACGCAATAACGACATTGTGTTGGCCTTTATTGATGGGGAGTTCACGGTGAAGCGTTATGTGCTTGAGCGTGCGACGGGGAAGGTGAGTTTTCATCCGGAAAACGATGACTTCCCGATCATTGAGGTCAATGAGTTTTCTGACGTGATGGTCTATGGGGTTGTCACGAGTGTGATTAAGTCATTGCGTTAAGGGCTAAGGGAGCCCTTGCGGCTCAAATAAGGGTTGAGGGCGTATAGGAGGCAGCGCCTCAACGCTTAGGTTGTTTTAGAGGATTCGTGCTGAGGAGAGCATCATGTTTGCGTTAATTGACGGGAACACCTTTTATGCCTCGTGTGAGCGGGTCTTTAATCCGCTCTTGAGAGATCGGCCCGTGGTGGTGTTAAGTAATAACGACGGGTGTGTTGTGACGCGTACGGCCGAGGCCAAACGTTTAGGGATTAAACGCGGTACACCGGCCTTTGAATTAAAAGACATTTTTCGCGAGCATGACGTCGCGGTTTTTTCGTCCAACTATGAGCTCTATGACTCGATGAGTCGTCGCATGATGAGCGCCATTCACTCGTTAGTGCCCGCCATTGAGGTCTATTCGATCGATGAGTGTTTTGCCGACGTGAATGGGCTGCGTGACCTTACGCCCTTAGGGCATCAGATACGCAATCGGGTTTTACAGTGGACGGGCATTCCTACGTGTGTGGGTTTTGGTCCGACGAAAATGTTGGCGAAATTAGCCAATCATTTGGCCAAGACGTATGCGGGGTTACAAGGCGTGCTCAATTGGGAGGAACTCTCGGAGGATCGTCAGAAAAAAGCCATGTCGCTCACCGGCGTGGGTGAAGTCTGGGGCATTGGCTCGCGTGTTGAGGCTCGTTTAGCGACGATGGGCATAAAAACGGTTTTGGATTTTTATGATGCTAATCCCGTGATGATTCGTGAGCATTTTGGCGTAGTGGGTGAACGTGTGCAGCGTGAGATTCAAGGGATTCTTTGTATTCCCTTTGTGGAGAAAGCCCCGCCCCGATTACGCGTTGGACGCTCACGCAGTTTTGGCAAGGCGACGAATCGTCGTGAGGACATTATTAGTTCGGTGAGTGTTCACATTGCCGAGGCCGCACGGGTATTACGTAAAGAGGGGTTGAAAGCCCGCACGTTAGAGGTCTGTTTTTTCACCTCGCCTTTTCGCGAAGAAGGGATGTCGCACTTTGTGAATGCCACGAAGCGATTAGCACTGCCTACCCAGGACACGTGTTATTTAACACGTGAAGCGGTGCGCTTAGTGAATGAACATTTTAAAGCGGGGCCGCTTTATAAAAAGAGCGGTGTGCTATTAGGGGATTTGGTTGGGATTCATGACCCGATCCCGGAAGCGCGAGAAACCCCCAATTTGTTTTCCGCTTGTCCGCAAGCGATGCCAACGTTGGCCGATGAACCCAAAGAATATCCGAAACTCATGCGAGTGATGGACGAGTTAAATCGACGCTATGGGCGCGGAACGGTGTGTTTGGCCTCGAGTGTGATGAGTGAGGATTGGAAAATGCAGCGTGGTAATTTAAGTCAGTGCTTTACCACACACTGGGACGGATTATTGATTGCGCATTAATGGGAGCAAGGGCTAATAATGGGGGATTAATCGGTTAATAATCGATCGATTAACGAGGGGACAATCCTCAGCCCCCAAAAAAGCCCCGCAAACGCCCTAACGGCTCGACGCGCAAGCTCGTCCGCCTACGCCTCGATTCAACACAACGAGGAGGCCCCCATGACCCTCAAAATCATGACATTAAGCACCGGAGTGACCCTTTGAAACGACCTCGGGTTTTTACGCCTAGGGTAAGCGAAAGCGCTTGTCGCAGAAGCGGTTAATGGATTAACAATGCTTTGGAAAAAGAGTGAAATCGATGGGATTCTATGGCTCCTGTGTGCGTGATAGAAAGTTTAAAAATTCAAGGGAAGCCGTGTGCGTGGGGACGACAAAGTGAAGTGTGAAGGGGCCGAGCGCTGGCTTAAATGTATCTTTTCGTTAAAAGTGCCAAAATATTAGAGTGACAGAATAGTTGTGTTGATTATGCATCAACTTGTTAATGGTAATAAGGTGAAAATGGGACGTATGAAAACATCAGAAAAAGTCGAGGTGTCAAAAATCGCGTTGAAAGGCTTGAAAAATTGAATAAGCGAAGGGGTCAAAAGAGAACTTTTCTGAACGGGTCGTGAAGTCTTTTGGAACGTTTTTGTGTGACAAAGGGGTAGAAGTGTTTCTGTTTAGGGAAAACGTGTTGACAAAATTCTTTGGTTTTCGACTCATTCGATAAATAAAAGTACCTAGATCGTGCCGAAAAAAGCTATTGCGCAATGCGCATTTTTCAGGTACTGTTACAGGACTTTCTGTGAGAGTTCTGTTGCAAGAGAGGAAGTAACAGGACTTGGAAGAAAGCTATGAGGAAAGTCAATGATGTTTCCTCATAGACGGTAAAGTACGTTCTCGATTCGAGACACGCGATGGGCCGCGTGGGTTACTTTATCGATTGGTATTTTGGAAATTAGTCATTCGAAAGTAGAGGAAATAAGAGGGACTTTCGAGTGGCGTCCGAAAGGGATGACCAAAATATGCTTTTTTGAGTGGGTGGAGACGGTGTCTTCACTCACTTTTTTTATGGCTGTCTCTTATACACATCTCCGAGCCCACGAGACCGTACTA
>CAMYAA010000147.1 GCA_947253615.1 uncultured Sutterellaceae bacterium | reverse complement strand
GCACAAAGTGATAGTTGTGCGTTTGATTAAAGTCCGTCTGAATACTCCCGCCCACTTTAAAGCGCGAATAGCGAGGCGATTTTTGCTGCGTATCAAAGACCAAAACGTTCGTCCTATTGGGCCCCGGCTCAATGGTGTAATTCACACCGTTGAAAAAGCCCTCACCCCACAAACGACGTGCGGCCATATCAATATCAGGACGCGTCATGTCAGTGGGCGTTTCAATGTCGAGAGCTTTGAGGGCCACCTCTGGATTAAGAGTCGTTAACCCTTTAACTTCAACACGCTCAATCGGATAGAGCTTATCCTTGGGTAGCGTCGGGAGCGAATGGTACTTCGCTTGCCACTTCGCATATACCTCGGGCTTTAACCCCAATGACTTGAGACGCTTATCTTTGGCTAAAGCCGCCTTGAGACCAATCTCAATAATGCGACGACCCTCTTCCAAGTCCGCACTCGTGACGTCCTTCAAGTCGGGCGTAATCAAAACGTCTTTTTTCGTGAGTTCACTCAACGATTTGCGAACGTTTTGCTCAGTCAATAAGTTCACCATCTGCGTGAGAACGGCAAACACGTTGTCAATCTCTTTACGCTTAAAGAGCGGCGTCCCCACATTGACCGCAATAATAATGTCCGCGCCCATATCGCGCGCTAATTGCACTGGCAGATTGTCTACCAATCCCCCGTCCACTAAAAGCTCGCCGTGCAAATTCACCGGTACAAAAGCCCCAGGAACCGACATCGAGGCACGCATGGCTTTACCGAGGGTCACGTTTTTCTGAAGCACCACACGATGCCCAGAGACTAAATTCGTCGCGACACACGCAAAAGGAATGGATAAATTCGAGAGATTGTGAATGTTGTCAAAACGCCCCGTATTGTTCTGAATAAAGAGGTCTAACTCTTGACTCGCCACGACGCTCTTGGGTAATTCCACTTGACCGTCCGCACTCACTTCGAGCGACACGGGTAAAAGCCCCTTATAGTCTTGGAGCTTATAGCGCCACGGTAACTCCTGACGCATCGGACGACTCGAGAGCATGCGATTCCAATTCACACCCACCACAATTTCTTCAATCTCTTGGGCCGAATAACCCGCGGCCCATGCGCCCCCAATCATGGCGCCCATACTCGTCCCGGTAACCACGTCCACAGGAATGCCCAGCGATTCAATCGCTTTTAACACCCCCACATGGGCAAAACCACGCGCACCACCGCCACTCAACACCAACCCAATACAGGGACGATGCTCTTTGGCACATTGCGCACGAATTTGCTCAGGGGTTTTCGCCCACAAGGACGTACTCGATAAAAAGAACGCACCGAGCGCAAACGCGGAAATCAGCACTCGAGACGAAGAAAATTTGGGTAAACGCATGAACAGATAATTGGTCGAAGATAAGGATTAGGAACGGGCTCTCTTCCCGTTTCTCAACTATTGTAGTCAGGGCTTCTTCGAAACGGGAAGTTTCCCCCTCAAGAAGTTGCGAAGCACCATTTAAACACCACGAAAAACGCGCCCTCTCGAGCGCGTTTCGGTTGCTTGTTTTTTGTTAAGGAGGCACTCCCCCTCACGCGAGCCGACCCTTTAGGCCGTCAACGCCTTTTTCGCGAGTTCGCGGAATTCCGGCATCACCGAGAGCGCTTGATCAATGGCCTTTTGCCAGAATTCGCTCGAGGTGGGATCGGCCTTAAAGTGTTTACGAATCAAGTCGTCCACACTCATGCGGCCCGTATCTCGTAAGAGCTCGATATAGAAGGGATAAAACGCCTCGCCGCGCTCAAGATACTCACGCATTAACGCCTGACTTAACAAGTACCCCACGGTGTAGGGATAGTTGTAGACGAGCTGGTCGGCCTTATAAAAGTGCAATTTGTGCGCCCATAAATACGTGTCGGGACTCGCCGACTCGCCGTACCAAGTCTTCCACGCTTCATTCATTAACGTTGAGCAGGTGCTCGCATTCACATAGCCCTTTTTCAAATGCTCTAAGAACTGCAGTTCAAATTCATGGCGCGCCATGATGTTTAAGAGCATGTTCGAGAGGCTCTTCACTTCTTGCCAGAGCATGGCAAAACGATTTGCAGGAGTAGCTTCTTCGAGCAAATCGTGACGCACCACGGCTTCGTTAAACGTACTGGCCGTTTCCGTTAACGTCATGGGAAATTCGGTTTGCACAACCGGCAAATCACGCATCACCCAATAGTGAAAGGCATGCCCCATTTCATGGGCTTGTTGTTGCACCGAATGAATCGTCCCGACGAACGTGGAAAAAACGCGAGGAATCTTAAACTCGTTAAAGCGGGAATAAAATGCCCCACCGACTTTCTTATCGTCCATCTGCGCTTCGACCCAGCCTTTTTCCAGTAACAAGTCCACAAACGCGGCCATCGCTGGGTTCACCTTCCCTAAGGAGGCCTTCACGATCGCCACCCCCTCGGGATAAGTGATTAATGCGGACTGTGCGGCCGGATCGTACCCCGCTTTAGGCGGTTCGGCCAAAAGGTCTTCAAAGGCCAAGGTCTGATCACCGAAGAAGGGGGCACGTAACGTATTGGCCTCACGAATGACGTCAATATTGGCCAAAATCGCCCCTTTCATCGCGTCTAACGCCGCACGACTCATGCGATTTTGCGCCAACGAGGCCTCGAGCTGCGTTGTTTTCGCACGTTCAAAGGCCATGAGCCTTAACCCATTTAACGTATTGAGATTGTCCGCAAAGAGGGAGGCTAAACGACCATAATGCGCCGTGATACCCTGCGCGACATGACGGCGTAACGTCAAGTCGGGAGCCCCCTTTAAAATCGCGGTCAAGCGTGCCGGACCCACATTGACCTTTTCCCCTTGGGCATTCTCCGCGGTGAACGTCGCCGCTTTTTGAAGGGCCTTATAGTTATAGTTGAGGGTGGAAATCACCCGCACCTTGAGTTCGGACCACCAGGCGGCATCCTCAGAACTTAGGGCTCGTTCCCAATGGTTACGCAATTGTTCAAACTCAAAGCGCCAGGCCGCCAAGAGAGGATCCTTCCAAAGCGGACTTTGAGCGGGTAACGCTAAAATCGCCTCCAAAAAGGGCTTAGCGGCACGCTGCAATGAGGCCGAGGCTTTCGCGAGCATGGCCGTTGTCAGGGCAATGCGCGTATCCGTTTGGTCCTTCGCCCCCAAACACTTCACAAAACACTGTAAGGAACTCAACAACGTCGTCGCTTCATCAACGTGTGTCCAAGCCTCCACCAAAGAGGCCTCGTTTGGCGTTAATGTCGCCAAGACACTCACGTGCGCCTCAAAGCGTTTGAAGGAATCGTTCCATCGCGGTGATCCAATATCACCATAGGCGTCATCCATTTGCCACGTTGGGGCACGAAGATCTTGTTCGGTCATGAGAGTTCCTTTTTATCGTTAAAAGTTGGGAAAGAGGCAAAAGGGTTTAAGGCTAATCCTTGGGTCAGAAGGACAACCAGAAAACCACGATTTGGTGGACCACCAGGCCCACAATGCAAGGTACGCTCGAACGCTTGATTAACTCAAAGGGATTCATCTTGAGCATCCCGGCAATGGCAATCACCACCCCGGCCACGGGCGAGAGCGGACGAGCAATCGTACTCGCCTGATGCATCGGCAAAACGAGCGCGACAGGATTCACACCCATGTCCTTAGCAATCTTGGGGACCATTTCTACGAGCGGATAAAAGCTCGCGCCATTCGAACCCGAAATGATCGTAATGGCCACGGTAATGAATACAAAGAGGAGCGACATACCGACGGCGCCGGCCCCAACGTTCGTGGCCAAATGCACAATCGCGTCGAGCATCCCTAAGGCCTTAAAGCCTTCAGCGAAAACCCCTGCCGCAATCACCAGGGCCACCACGCCCGAGAGGGCTTTGCCCATGGCTTGCAAAAAGGCTTTTAACCCATCGGCCAAGGGCCCAAACGCAAAGCGATGACGAATGGCTTCAAAGATCATCCCGACAATCACACAGAGCAACATACACGTGCTGATATCGAGCTTAATCGACGAAATGCCATAGCGACTAAAGAGCACAACGAAAATCATCGGCGTAAAGGGCAAAATGGCATAAATCTTCGGGGCCTTGGTCGACGGGGACTTAATGCTTTCTTCAAAGATCAAGCGTTCGCCCTTGTGTTCTTCACAAACCCAGCCTTCGCGACGGTCTAACCAACGCTGCCAGAATACGTGGGCCAAGCCCATGGCAATCACCACAGGAATCGCCGCGGGAATCTTGAACAAAAAGACATAGTCCAAAATCGAGAGCGAACACGCTTTAGCCGAGGCTGCCGTTGAGCCACCGATTAACACTAAGGCTGTCTCTTATACACATCTGACGCTGTCGACGATATGCAGTGTG
>CAMYAA010000146.1 GCA_947253615.1 uncultured Sutterellaceae bacterium | reverse complement strand
TACACACTGCATATCGTCGGCAGCGTCAGATGTGTATAAGAGACAGACATAATCCTGATAAATCGCAAAATGCTCGGGATCATGCGATTGGGCCATCCCTAACGTGCCATTTTCAAAATACGCCTTATTAAAGGGCGAGAGCGGAAGCTTAATCCCCGGGGGTTCGTGACCGAGCTGATCCTTTAACCAATCTCGGAATTCATCGAGCACAATCGAGGGTGGATCCTTCGGAGTTTTCGCCCCACCGTTGTAACTCAAGACCAAATAACGATTGGCCGATAAGACCATATCTAAGAACAAATTACGATTGTCATGACGACGGTCACGGTCCCCACGACGCGGAGCCGCCGCAATTAAGTCAAACTCTTCTTGCGTACGCGTCCCAGGGAAGCGACTGTCAATATCTAACCCAAACACCAACACCGCCTCAAAGGCCACACTTCGGAATTGAGACATATCCGCAAAGGTCACCGCATCACGTCGCGTTTGCGAATGCCCCGTCGTCGTCAAATCTTTATCAATCGCACGAGCAATCACGTTAAAACCGACCGGACGAGAAACCACCGTCCCGGCTTGCTCATCGTTCACAAAGGTGGCCGGATGACACACCGCTTTAATCACATCACGAAGCGCCTTCAAATTCGTCTCTTCCCCTTCTTTGGGTAAGAACGTGGCTAACGCTTCATTCAAGAACGCTTCCCACCCCTCGTTACTCAACGCGGCATGAACGACACTCTGTCGGAACGTTTCAATGGCCGAGACCAACGCACTCAACTTATTGAGTAAGTCCGGGCGATCAACCACACTCATATACGTCGCGCGCGACTCCGTCCCTAATTTGCCCAAAATCGTTTCCGTCGGAACCGAACTTGACTCGGGCTTCATTAAGCCCAAAATCAAACGTTCAAGCGCACGCATTAAACACATATCCGTGTCTACGTCGACCTTGGCGGCATCCCCATAAACCTCGGGGGCCAAATCCGCGAGCTGCGCATCACTAATCCCATAGCGATACCCCGCCGACTTTAACCACGCCCCAATCGTCTGAACGTCTTGCGTATCAAACGCCCACTTGCGCTGCACAATCGGTAAGGCTAACCAGTCAAAGAAGGCTTCAAACGGGGCACGGGTCAAAATCAAACGGAAAAGTCCAAGTAACGCTTGACTCGCTTCGTCATCTTGAGCCAAGGTAAGCCCCACCTTCACATACGGGAATTGATTTTCACGCGGCAAACTGCGCATGACCTTGTCCACTAACGAGGCCTTGGCCCCAAAGTCGGGCGTCACGACCAAAATCTTGTCACAAGGCACTTTCTTTTCATGAATCAAGGTCAAAATGGTGTTCACAATCCCTTCGACCTCAATCGTGACATCCGGGGCTTCCATCAACGTAATGGAATCGTCGTCCTCAGGGACGGATGCGAGATGAAGCTCGACCGTGTCATCTAACACCGCTTTATGAACCGCCTCTAAGAGCGTCGTGGGCGTTTCCACTTCCCCATAAAAGTCCAATAACGGCGCTGCATATTCCGCCTCTAATTTGTCCGGGCGGAATGTCGGTAACGGTGCCTTCCTCAAATAATCGCTTTGCGCGAGACGCTCAGGATCCCCTTGCCATTCAGAATCAATGTCTTGAACAAACGAACGCGGACCCGTCGGCGTGGTGTTCGACCCATCAAAGGTATAACGCCATAGACGATCGATCATCGCTCGCGTACTCCAGCCATTGTTGTGTAAGAGCGGATTGAGTAATTGGGCTTCACGCTGATCGGCTTCATTGTCCGTATTCACATAGGCCCAATCAAACCAACACGACGACGATGGATTGAACACGTAAAACCACACGTCAGGCGTCGAGGCCGCCTCACCCGAATGCGGGGCCTTCCCCATCATCGCTTGAATAATCGGAAACATATGCGGGGGCAAACTGTGCGGCACGAAAAAGTGCAAATTGTGATCTAACCCCGGGGTGAGCGGTTCTTGAAAAACCCCACTCATGCGCGCCAAATAGCCCTGAAAGGCTCGAAGCGCAATCCATTCATGACCATGCGAGAGCATTTCCATCCACAGCGCCTTTTGCCACGCATAGTGCTCGTAGGCAGGATCCTCCGGTTTATCTTCAAAAATCGGCTTCTTAAACTCCCAACCTTTGAGATAACTATCGATCACTTTAAATTTGTTCCTCACCGCTTCATGGGTGTCCATCGTCGACTTCAGCCAATAAAGCACCCAGTCCATACGGTGCGTGATGTACTGCAAAAAGAGCGCGGAGATGCGTAGCGAAAATTCGAAAATCTCCACATCGCTCTTCTGCTTCAAGTACTGCCCTAAGATCGGGAAACGATTGACAAAAGCATTCTCGCCTTCACTATTGGTCAAAATATCCCAAATCAACCAGTCCGCTTCGTTACCCGGGGCCTTAGCCCATACCCCGCCCATGCTGCGTTGAAGCCACTCCGAGAGCGAGGAAAAACTCACCGAACTCTGAATCGAGAGTTCCTCCGCAATGTAACGCTCTAAATCCTCTTGAATCCCTTGATTGCCCGCAATGACCTGGGCTTTTTTTAGTACCGCGGCAAACACCGCCTGAGGATCCCCCGAGAGCTCTGCACGCGTTTTCTCCGCCTCTAATTCGCGCTGAAGGTTGCTCACAAAAAGCGCTTTTAAAACCTCATAACTATTACTAAAGACAGTATGAATCATGGTCGGTGCTCACAGCAGGTGAAAATGAATAATAAGAGGCCAAAGCCCCTATGGTATTGTGCCTTGATTTTGCGTCATTAACTGACACAAAGAAACAAAAACAATGTAGGACGAACGCTAGGGTTGTTTCATAAGAAAAGAGAGCGATCCCGTCATCTCAGGCGTCGCTCTCTTTCTTTTTTTTGGGGGGCTATTTCACTCTCTTTTTGTGAGAGCGTAGCCCATTAGGCCTTTAACGCAGGCTTACCACCCTTTAAACCCACCATATTCACCAAGGTCAAAATGGCGGTCTGTGGGCCTAACCAGGTCTGATCGTCAACCCAGTATTCCTTCAAGCTGTGTTCATTACAGGTTTCGCCACCCGTACCAATACACGTCGAAGGAATGTTAATACTCATGGGCATGTTGCAGTCCGTGGAGCTCGGGCCAAAGCGCTTGACTTCTAAACCCAAGGCATTCATCGCCCCTAAGGCCGATTGCACCGCAGGACAATCCGCCGGACGCATCCCAGCCGGACGATTCCCAATTTGCGTCTTCACTAACTTCAACTGATGATCCGCATCCGCCTTGGGCCAATGCGCATTTTCCAAACGAACCGCCTCTTCAAAGGCGTCCAAAATCGTCTTTTCTAAGCGTTCTAAGGTCGGTAAGTCCACGCTGCGCATGTCAACGTCCACTTCACAACGCGCGGCAATCGTATTGACCGTCGTACCGCCCTTGATCGTCCCGATCGTGTACGTGGTCTTGGGCGTTTCCGGTAAGTCTAAGTCGGCAATCATCGCCCCAGCACGGCACATCGCATGAATGGCCGAAGGCGTGCGACCGTAGTCAATATAGGAGTGGCCGCCCTCACCTTCAATGGCTAAACGCCAACGGTGTGCCCCCGTAGCACCGTTTTGAACCGTATAGACGTCCGCCATGTCTAACGCGAGAAAGCCGTCAATCTTACGAGAGCCGTCAAAAAGGGCCTTGGCACCACGAATGTCCCCGTTCCCTTCTTCACCGACCGTGCCGACAAATAAAATATCACCTTCGGTTTGAACATTGGCCTTTTCTAAGGCACGTAAGACTTGAAGCATGGAACGTAAGCCCGAAGCATTGTCACCAATGCCAGGACCACGATAGATATTGCCTTCCTTCTTCACTTTTAAGTCCGTGCCCGCAGGGAACACCGTATCCAAGTGAGCAGCTACCGCCGCCGTCGGACCCTTGCCCGTCCCGGGACGACGACCCACCACGTTACCGCTCGGGTCAATCACGACGTCCGTCAAGCCATAGAGCTTCATCAAACGGGCCACTTCTTCGCCACGAACGCCTTCGGCAAACGTCGGCGATTCGATTTCAGAAATGTGAATTTGCTCTTGAATCGCATAATCCTTTTCTTCTTCACAAATGGCTAACGCACGTGCAATTTCAGGAACCACTTTGAGCGCTTCGACACTGGCTTGATACTCGGGCAACAAATGGGCTTGAGACATCCTGCTCACTCCTTATAACGATAAATTCATTAGCCGCCTTAGAGGCCGCCCTCATGAAGAGCCGTTCCCTAAAACGCCAAGTTTGATGCATTCCCCCTAGGGGTTTGTTCGATTTTAGCAAAGCTCTCGAGCCCACAAAAATCTTTTCCTGACGGCTCACCCCTATAGGCTCTGTCTCTTATACACATCTGACGCTGCCGACGATATGC
>CAMYAA010000145.1 GCA_947253615.1 uncultured Sutterellaceae bacterium | reverse complement strand
GTCAGATGTGTATAAGAGACAGATGGTTACGTGCTCTCCTTACCGTTAAATAAATCTCGTCAATATCATTTTTGATAAGCGACTCGTTGGACTTAACTGCCATAACAAACTCGGTGCCCATTCTCATGGCTAACTCTAAGTTGTCACCGCTCTTATAGTCTCGGTCACCAATGAAAAGTACGCGTTTGGGATTGACGGTTTCATTGGTCAGGCTCTTATAGTTGTGTTCAAACGCACGCACGTCTGGGATTGAACCTTCAAAGGTTTCGCTGTACAACACTTGGCCGGTTTTGCTATTAACCCCACAAACAAGATTGATTCGAGTCGCTTCTGCGCTAGCACCTTGGGCCGAAATCCCCTCGGAGTCACCGCTGATAGCGAGCAATTCCCCTGGGTGACGGGATGATTTATTGAGTGCCTTCCAAAATTTTTGAATTTGAGCAGAAGACAATTTGCTTAAAGCTTTGTCAATTTCTTTACCTGTCCAGCGCTGGCAACCGAAGACAATATTCTTTCGGGAAAAGTCTTCGTACTTATCAAAAGCCCCTCCGCTAGTGATTGCCATGTATTGAACCAAACTCAGGATTAACTGGGCATTTTTTTACTCAACGAGGAGAGCAAAGCATCAACGTAACCGAGCTGTTGCATGGACCAGTACGATGTAATCGTAGGACCAAACGTTTGCGTTGGAGAATCTTCGGGAAGGCGGTCGCGGGCAGCTTCTTCGATAGACTTGTCGGCGTCCAAAGTCTTTTGAGCCTTGATGTATTGGGCGTACGTCATTAATTGCGTGCCAAGCATATAAACGTCACCTTGGCGTAAGGGCTCGTGTTCGGCTAAGAATTCGTCGTAAAACTCAACTCGGTTATTGTCAACGACTTTACCAATCGTTTTTTGGAACATACGACGGGAGCTTTGCTTTTTGATGACGACACCATTTTCGTCTTTAACGGCGGGAATGTTTACGTTACGGTAAATAACAACGTAAAGCGTAGGGGTTTTCGTACGACCCTTGATTGCCATAAAGGCATTTTCTTTCGTTAACCCACCTAAATATTTTGTTAAGCTTGCATCGTTCGTTTCCACGAAATTCTCCAATGAAAAGTGCTTATTTTTCACGAACTACTAAAAAGTGAAACCATAAAGCACGCAAGGCCGAAATCAAGTTAAATTCCCGATTTAATCGGTTCATTTTACTATTGATTAATATCAAAATGAGCATCTAAATCACGAGTTTGCCGACGAATTTCAAGTCTTCAGTCAGTGCCGATATTTAATTTTTATTATCATGATACATATTGAAACAGAAGGTATCATGATTATGCCGAAATTAGGAAATAACCCAGAAAGAATTCACTTCTGTGCCGAGACAAACGCTAAGGGGTATACCTACGTTCGCTCGTATAAGACCAAATGGGATCCCGTCAAAAAGCAATCTCATGCTTACGGGAAGCGTCATGTGGGTCGGCTCCATGAAGATGGACGCGTGGCTATTTGTGCTTCGTTTAAAAACGATTATCCGCAATATGCTCAGGGAGATTGGTTCTGGGGTCCTGACAACAGCTTGGTCAATGAAGAGGACTATTTGGCTTATTTCCCGGAGAACTCAACTCCAAAGGAAGCGCTAGAGGACGAGCCTCAACAAGAGCACACTGTCGCCATTGGCTCGACTTGGGCTATGCAGAGTATTTGCTCTCAAAACAACCTGTTAGAAGACTTGGGCAAAGTCTTTAAAGAAGATGCAGAAGGACTTCTTGGTCTTGCGTTTTATGAAATTCTAAATCAAGATGGGCTGCAAGGATATCCAGCGTGGCACTCAAGCGTATTGAGCCCTACTATACCTAGCCTTTCAGGTGAGCAAATTCTTGAAATACTCAATCGTATTTCCTTAGAAAAGATTGAGGCGTTTTATCAATGTCGTCACAAGAGAAACGTCGCTAACGCCAAGAAAAAGACCGGCAAGCGTTACACCGTTTTTGATAACACAATGTGCTCTGTGTACGGCGGGCTCTTGTCTGGGTTGAAATTTGGCGATACAGAGGGTGATTCTCGTTTGCTGCCCACGCACTACACCATGGTTTGCGATCAACAAACGGGGGAAGTGGTCTATACCCATACTTATTCAGGTTCGATTCCAGAGGTTACCCTATTAAAGACGCTGCTTGATCGAACGAAAGAGGCCGGTTTTGATTGGGAAGAGGCGGCGCTCATTACCGATCGGCATTATTCCAGCCTGGTTAAGGTTCAAAAATTATTGAACCTTGAATTCGAGTTCATTCAAGGGGTTCGAATCGTAGAAGAGGCGGTAAAGAAAGCCATCGACACCAATCAGGAATCGTTAAATTCCTATCATGTCTACAACTCCAAGCTCAAAGTGAATGCTACAACCCTCAAAGAGTCTGGGACTCAAGACTCTGATATGGGAGGGGTTACAAAGAGCGTTTATTTGCACCTATACCGTTACGACAATGAGAAAGCTCATCGTCTCAAGCTGATCGAAAAGGTTGATACCGCTGTCGAGGAGCTCAATAACGGTAAACGATTAATGGATGACACTTGGAGTGACGTTCGTAATTTTGTTCGCCAAGAGACAGAAGCTCATTGCGACCCTCATTGGATCCGAGATACGGATGCCATTATGAGGGCGACAAAATACGATGAATACTTCGCTATTCGGACGAACAGTGTTTCTGATCCGATTGAGGCTTTAACGATCTATCTCATGAGAAAGACGGTTGAGGAAAGATTCGATCTTTATAAAAATGCGATCGATAGCGATACAATGATGCGCACTGGTTACGCTGACCAAGGAAAGACGTTCGTGACGACGCTAGCCCTATCGATTCGACTCATGATGATGCACCGTTTGGGGCAAAACGGAGCTGGGCAAATAAGCTCGAGTCATTCTTTGAGTCCGGTATTAAAAACGTTAGATCGACTAATGGCCGATAAAACTCCCAACGCTAACGCTTATGTCGTTCGTCAAACAACCAAAGATCAGCGAGATTTATTTGCGCTGCTCGGGGTGCCACTCCCGCCTAAGGTCCTATAAAACATCAAGGCGTTTAACGGTTTACTACTAGCCGTACAACGGAAAATCCCGAGAAAAACTGCATTTCTCGGGATTTTAATTTGCGCTGGATTAAATAGAGGAAACGCGTTTTTGCCAGCGTTTGGAAGAGCCCAATTGTTTTAACCCAAGATGGCGCCCTGGGATACTATCAATGGCTTTTTCGATGGCGCGATTAGCCTCTGCTCCAACTTCCGTACCGCTCTTGTTATCGTAGAGTTGGTAGGACTTACGGGTCATTTGCGGCGTGAGGTTGGGCATTACCACATTACAACCATAAGTAATAGCCTTCACGCGTCCGCCTGGAAGAATCGTTTCAAGGGCCGTAGCCGCGGCAATGTTTGCCCCCGTTAACGTTAAACGGGTAACAGCGATCATGTTTAAGGCTAATTGGAGTAATCGCTTCTTTTCCAACATCCCTTCATGAATCATGTCACCACCATGACTCGTGAGATAGGGCCCCATGCCAATCATGTCGGCATCGATACGTTCAAACGTTCGGATATCTTGCACTAAATCTTGCAGCGTTTGACCCGGTAGGCCGATCATGACCCCGGTCCCAACTTGATATCCAGTAGCGCGTAAGTCTTCAAGAGCGCGATAGCGATGTTCCAGAATTTTTTCGTATTTGCCCGGCGTACTATGCAGGTGATTGAACAAATCTGGATTGCTCGATTCAATGCGAAGTAAATAGCGTAATCCAATAGGGTTGTTACACGCCTTCGCCCAACGCGCATATGTTTCTCGAGTTTGTTCGCCTAAACTCAATGTGACGCCGAGACCATGGGGATGATTTTCATCCACCGTTTTTGCGTGAATTTGACGAAGAATATCTTCAATAAAAGCGATCCATTTTTCGTCACGACGTTCACCGGCTTGAATGGCAATGGAGCCATAATCCAAGCGATGAGCGAGGAGAGCGCAGTCTACGACGGTCTTTGGGTTGAGCGTATAGCGTTCAACTTGAGTATTGCTTTTACGAATGCCACAGTAGCGACAATTAGCGGTACAGATATTACTGACCTCAATGAGCCCTCGTAAATAAACGCCAGGCCCCATGGTTTCCGTCGCACAGTCAAAAGCGGCTTGTCGGAGGAGCTCCACTTCATCAGGGTCGGTTAGACCCAATAAATAGGCTAATTCGTCGTCAGTGCGTTCGTTGGAGGACGCTTTTAAAATTTCTTGTAAAGATCGCATTCTATTTAGACCTTCTTTGCCTCTAAATACGCCTTAAGTGCTTCAGGGTGGCACGCTAAGACGCGTTCTAATACACCTTGTAGATAGGAAATGGTCAGGCCGTAATTGGTCATGGGAACTTCCTCTTCCATTGCGT
>CAMYAA010000144.1 GCA_947253615.1 uncultured Sutterellaceae bacterium | reverse complement strand
CTTCGCGAGGTGATAGGCAACGTCAGGCACGAAATAGGTATAGCCACCATCGCGCTTTTTCATCACGCGATCTTTGTCGTCAATAATGCCCATGTCACCGAAGGAGGTAGTTTTCAGCCAAAGGGCGCCATCTTCTTCATAGGTACGACCCGACTTAATCATCGCATCAACGGCTTGTTCAACACGACCATCGTTATAGAGCGAGGATTCAAGATAGAAGTTATCAAACTTAACCCCTAAGGCGGCTAAGTCATCGTCTTGTTCATTGCGAAGGTAAGCAACCCCATAGCGACGGATCGCTTCGGTATCCGTAATGTCGCCGTTGGAGGTGACTTCTTGCCCGTCGTGACGGGTAATGGTCTTCTTAGCTAAGTAGTCCTGAGCAATCGAGATGATGTATTCACCGTGATAGGCGTTTTCAGGAAGTTCGATCGTTTCGCCAGCGAGCTCGCGTGCACGCAATTGGATAGACAAGGCTAAATTGCCGATCTGAACCCCAGCGTCGTTGTAATAGAACTCACGCGTGACCTTCCAGCCCTGAGTGGCTAAAAGATTGGCCAACACGTCGCCCAAGGCGGCTTGACGGGCATGCCCTAAATGCAAGGGCCCAGTCGGATTGGCGGAGACGAATTCTAATAAGACGGATTCGTTAGCGTGATTTTGGTTATGACCAAAATTCTTAGCAGCGCGTAAAGCGGCACGAACCGAGCTGAAACGCACTTCAGGATTTAAGCGGAAATTGATAAACCCAGGACCGGCCACTTCGCACGAAGCGATACATTCTTGGGCCTTGGGATCCTTGGTGAGCTCCTCAACAATGGCCATAGCGAACTCACGTGGGTTCTTTCCGGCCTGCTTCGCAGTCTGTAAGGCGACATTCGAAGCAATATCACCGTGTTCAGGCATTTTTGGGCGCTGCAAAGTGACATTAACGTTAGCGATTCCAAGGCGTTCTAAAGCTTTGGCAATATGAGTAGCGATGGCATCTTGATGTTGAGCGAGCATTGTAATCTTTAAAAAAACAAAGTGGGAATAAGTAAACAGTTTACTCGTAGTGCCGTTTAAAAATCTGATTTGACAGAAAAATTGACAACTTTGAGCGTACCAAAAGAGGGGAGAAATGAAAACTCCCCTCTTTGGTTTTCGGTATAGAACCGAGACGATTAAGCCTGGCGCTTATCGTGAGAAATCAAAGCATAAGCCGAATGGTTATGAATCGATTCGAAGTTTTCGGCTTCAATTTCGAAGGCATCAACACGAGGTTCACGCAAGAAAGCGTTGGCCATATCGCGAATTAAGTCTTCGACGAATTTTGGGTTTTCGTAAGCGTGCTCGGTAACGTACTTTTCGTCAGCGCGCTTTAAACGGGACCAGACTTGGCAGGAAGCGGCATTTTCGCACATACGAATTTGTTCTTCTAAAGCCAAGGGGGCGTTTAATTCCACCACGCTCGTTAAATGAGAGCGTTGGTTGTGAGCACCGTACTTAGAAATTTCTTTGGAGCAAGGACACAAGCTCGTGACCGGGGCAACCACTTTTTGTTGAATGACCAAGTGTTCGAGAGAACCATCGACGTGCCAGGAGGCATGGTAGTCCATCAAGCTCTTTAAGCCACTCACTGGTGCCGTTTTTTCCACGAAGAAGGGGAATTCAATATCAAGAGTGCCTTCTTTCGCGTGGAGCGTTTCAAGCATGTCCTTCATAACGTCAGCGATGTTGGTGGCGTTTAATGGGTACGCATGGCGTTCCATTAAAGCGACAAAGCGTGACATGTGAGTCCCTTTCTGATCCGCAGGGAGCGCCACCGTCATTGTGAAGGTAGCGATGGTTGGCTGCGGGCCTTTCTCCGATTCGACCGTAATGGGCAATTTGATACGACGGATACCGACGCGATCAATAGCAATATTACGTTCATCATGAGAAGACTGAACATCGGGGAGGCTGTTGATTTGAGTAGTTTCCATATAAATAATTAAGGCCAACTGCTATCCGAGCATTGTGGCCTTTCAGTAAAAGGTGTTATAGCTTATCGATAACGATTGTATGGCATAAAAGTGAAACTTCGGTCGTCTTGATAAGCAAGGCGTATCGCGTCACTTTTAAAAGTTTGTGCCATATCTTACAAAACAACCGCCCGTTTTGTGTGAATTTCGTGAGTCGATAAAGTGTTTTTAGGTTCACGAAGGTGCAACAATATTAAAACGAGTCTTGAGAAAAAGGCATATTGACCTCATATTTAAAGAAAAGCTTTTTTCGGACTTCGCTGCTTTGGGCGTTAAGTCAGGCTTTGCAACCTATAAGGAAAAGACATGGATCAATCGTTGATTACCCGCATTCTTGGCACGCTGATTTCTATCGTTGTGATAGTTGGCCTCGCCTTTTTGTTTTTGCCCCTAGCGATTGGCTTTTTAGTGATCGTGTTTATTTTAGGGATGATTAGTGTGGGCTATATCTGGTGGCAGTCCAAAAAGCAGCGTGCGTTCTTTGAACAGATGCAGGCTCAACAGGGGCAGTCCTCAGAAGAGACTGCGGCGGGCTATCAGGAAAAGATGACTTATCGTCGTTTCGACGACGGTGAAGAAAAGATCGTCGAAACGAGCGATAACAAACAATGGTCCATGAACGATGTTGAAGACATCGAGGAACGTAAGCGCCCTTAAAGCAGGGGCGAAAGCAAGAAACACGCCCCTTCTAACAATCGTTCTCGCCAGGGGCGTTGGCGCCATTGCGCCAGAATAACGCGATCACACTGACTTTCATAAGAGGCCAATAGTTCATAAATGTCGTCAATGAAAGGCTGATCGAAGATGAGCAGCATGAGCTCATAGTTCAAATGCATGGATCGATTATCGAAATTCACGGTGCCAAACACCGTGAATTGATGGTCCACGCTCAAGGACTTGGTATGTAATAACCCATCGCGATAGAGCAAAATCTCCGCCCCAGCAGAGAGCAAGTCGTCGAAATAACGGCGAGAGGCCCACGTTACCATTCGATTATCTTCACGTTCAGGAATGATGATTTTCACGCTAGCACCACGATACAGCGCGTTGAGTAACGAGGTGATCAACACTTCGTTGGGCACGAAGTACGGTGTTGTTAGCACAATGGACTCTCGAGCTTGATTAATGGCTTCTAAGAGCAGATGCAAGTTGGGATCCTGGGGCGTATTAGGCCCGGAGGGAACCGAAATCACGATGCCTTCACCGGGTTGATCGAGGTTTTCAGGCGGTGGATCAACACGACAGCCGAGCTGATGGTCGGGCTGGAGCATCCAATCGGTTAAGAAGAGGTTTTCAAGGGGATGGACGGCGGGTCCTTCGATTTTGACCATGGCGTCGACCCAATCGCCTACACGCTTGGCGGCTTCATAGGTAGACGGGTCAATCATATTGAGACTGCCCGTAAAGGCCACACGATTATCAATCACAACGAGCTTGCGATGAAGACGTAAGTCGGCGCGCTGAAGCCCAAAGATACGCAATAACTTCATGGGCATGGCGTTGGAGACTTCAATACCGGCTTCACGGAAAACTTTAGCCGTTTCTGACTCAAGAAACTTTCGACTGGCAAAGTCGTCAACGAGAATACGAACTAAAACGTTACGTGAGCGAGCTTGGAGTAGGGCGTCACGAACGTTGTTGGCCATCCCGCCCTCAGCCCAAATATAAAAAGCCATATCGATGGTTTTTTGAGCCGTGTTAATAGCGTCAACCATGCTCGCAAATGAGGCTTCGGGGCTCGAAAGCAGGGTGAGGTTATTGCCGTGAGTGACAGGGCTAAACGAACAGCTTTTGGCCAAGCGAATCATGCTTTGATAGGGCTTGACTGGAGCAGGAAGGTGACCGAGCTCTTGGTTCTTGGCTTCTTTATCTTTGAGGCGAAAGCTTTCTATGAGTCGACGATAACGCCAGGCGCGGATTCGTCCGATGGGTCGTTCCCCAAACATAATGTAGAGAATAAACCCAGCGAAGGGAATGATCGTGGTGATAAGAATCCACGCAAACGAAGCTCCCGGAGGATGGCGCGTAAAAATCACGCGTAAAGTCACGCCACAAATAATAAGAACTTGGAGGGCAGCTAGCCAAAAACCCCAATGAAAGTAAAATTCCATAGCGACCAAGGGGAAAGAAAACTATAATGACCCATTGTAGCGAGCATGAGCACGGCTAGTCGTCAGTGAGAAGGATTAAATCCGTGTATAAACCTATCTGAAGATACGTATCAATACGTAATTTGAAGACTTTTGTTTACACACTCTTGACGTCTGGTAATGGCTAAGTGATAATTCGGTTCTTCGCTAAACGGAGGGGTGCCCGAGTGGCTAAAGGGGGCAGACTGTAAATCTGTTGGCTTACGCCTACGATGGTTCGAATCCATCCCTCTCCACCAGCGACTTCTGCTTGCAGTTATCACTGCGGTGTGAAGGTTGTCAAATCGACACTCGCGGGTGTAGCTCAATGGTAGAGCCCTAGCC
>CAMYAA010000143.1 GCA_947253615.1 uncultured Sutterellaceae bacterium | reverse complement strand
TTGTTCAAGCTCGACGCGCTGTTTATCCAGGTTCTTCAGGGCTTCGACATCTTCTTGTCCGAGCGAGTTTTTGAGGTCGTCAAAGGTGTAGGCCTGACCGGTCGCAGCGTTGTATCCGTAGGCATAAGCCTTTCGATTCGCGACAGAGGCCGCGCCAATCGCAACAGAGCTTTCAGCATTGGCTTTCGATCCCATGCCGAGAGCTGTGGCACCTGAGCCGGCCTGACTCTCGTTTCCAAGGGCAATCGAGTGCGGACCATTAATTGTCACTTTGTTGCCCAAAGCCATCACATTGGCTTGGTTGCTGACAGAGTTGTCGTTGCCTACAATTATTACCGTGGTGGAGCTTTCTCCTTTTCCAGTGTTTAGTTTCCCATCGGTTCCTTTCCAACGGAGAAGTGCTCCGGCATGACTGTTGGAGCCGATGACAGTGCTGTCTCTACTGTTGTTTGTGCTGTTGGAGCCAACAAGAGTGCTCTTCTTACCACCAATAACGGAGTTGTTGCCGACGATGACGACGCTTTCGCCGGATCCAATTCCAATGCTGTCCTTTCCGAGAATCACGCCGTTGTTAGGTTGAGTGAATTTCCCGTCGTTGTATGAATTGTTTTCAATCAAACCGATGGACCCATTACCGGGGGACACAACGGCGGCGTGAGACTGAGCGGCGAGTGCGGCTAGTGTGGTTATTACGAGAAGAGATAGTTTTGACGTCTGCATATTGTCTCCTGATAAAGATTGAGTGACGATGACTAGTTTGGTTATTTATCTCAGAAAGTAGCAACAAATGCAAGATGATAATTGCTTTTTCTTGCGCACGGGGTGCAATACGTTTCTCAACATGTATAATGCCCCCACCTTGCAAGGTGTGCATGAGTTGCAAAATATTAGGTAGGTTCGGCTTTGGCTACCGCTTAATCTGAGGGACAAAACAAAGCAAAAGCCTTGAAGTACGCCCAATACCTCAAGGCTCTTAAAGAAGTAGGCACATGCATAAAGCACCTACGTCCACTAGTGTAGCTAAGATTTTGATTAAGTGCATCATTGCATTAATCATCTTCTGCGTTTTCTTGGCGCGATAAGTAAACAACCCCATCAGTCTTCGGATTGGCGGGGTTTTGTGCTTTTTACAACACTCACTATCTCTGTGGCAAGCTATCCCTAAGAGTAAAGGCGCGCTCGTTTGAGTGTGGCAACCTATACCTATGAGTACTTTTAGTAATGGGGGTGTCCTGTGCAGGACCATGGAGAGATTATTATGGGCGCTTTGTTTGGTGCGGTCGGCGCCTGTATGCGCGCCTGGCTAGATATCAAAACAGGTAGACGTATTAAGAGTTGGTTGCTCGCTAGCGATGTTGTGTTGTCGGCTACGCTTGGTATTGTCGCTTTCGGCGTTTCCCGAGAGCTTGCCTACCTTTGGTATGGACATGCCGTTGAGGAGGTGTGGTGGATCTGCGCCGCTTCTTCGGGCATGGCAGGGTCCGTCGGTCCTTACGTCGTGCGCTATGTCACCTCCACAATACAGAAGAAACTCGGGATTAATCCTGAGGATTTGAAAGGAGACAAACAATGACAGCACGAGGTATTCGTAATAACAACCCTGGCAACATCCGTCGTGGGGATAACTGGGAAGGCCTGGCCGAAGGGCAAATGGATAAAGAGTTCTGTGTTTTCACGTCCATGCCCTTTGGTATTCGAGCGATGTTCAAGATTCTCAAGCGTTATGCGTACACGTACCATCTGCGCACCACGCGAGCCATCATCACGCGCTGGGCCCCCACTTGTGAGAACGACACCTACAGCTACATTAACCATGTAAGCCAGCTCCTTGGCGTCATGCCGGATACCGTGCTTGACCTTGACCACCGTACAGGGCTTATCAATTTGGCTAAAGCGATTGCCCGTCATGAGTGTGGGAAGGTGGCGGACGCTATCCCTGAGAGCGACTGGGAGGATGGCGCGGATATGGCGGGGTTATAGCTATGTGGGCATGGATTTTTAGGCTAGTCCCTCTACTGAAGAGCGGCTCTCCCGTGTTGATCGCCTTAGCGGGAGGCGCGTTCCTAGGGTGGTATCTCACGGACGATCATTATCAAAAAGAAATGAAAGCCAAGGAGTTGACCTTGGCGATCCAAAAAGCAGAGCAGGGAGCAAGAGACTATGAAAAGATCGTGGCAATTACTAACGAGTATGACCGTGCAAAGCGTGAGCTTAGTGTTAGTCGCTCTGACTTTGAGCGGTTGCGTAACGCATACGCCCACACGAGAGTACAAGCCAGTACCTCAAGTGTGGACGCAGAAGCAATCCGAAAGTGTGAAGGATTACTCCGAGAAAGTACAGAGCTTCTATCAGAAGGTCGAGAGCTACTTCAGTCCAACGCCTTAGCGCACGATGCTTTGGTTGAAGTGGTGAAGTAGGTCGCTTTGCTTAGTAAAATATACTGAGTACGATAAGCGGTACTATGTAGATTGAACCATACAAGTACATTTCGAGGCGACCAAAGACGTTAGAGAATGGCTCGCTCATAATATCGTCCCCTATTTTTCCCTTATACCCATTGATGAAAGCACTGCCCGCCATGGCGATAATAGCAGGAGAGCCGGTAACGATACCCAAAAAAGCCCCAGCAGTTATCACGCTTTTACTGGCGCCTATAAAACAATACGCAGCGAGAATACAAGAGGGGACTATAACAGCCCACGCCGAGTGGCTCTTATCTTCCTTCTCACACTTGTCATACCACGCTTTAGAAAGCCCCCCGATAACGTCATAAATCGCTACCACTATGCGTACTGGTAATGCCAAAAGCCACAATAATCCATTCATGGTTAATCTCCTTTCCCTAAAAGGGTATCCGCCCACGCTTGCATAACTTCTCGACGCTGCTCTAAAAAGTCACTACGCATGTAGGCGCGTACGACAGCACTCTTATCTACGTGAGCTAATGCTCGTTCTGCAACCTCAAACGGCACCCCATTCTCTGCGCTCCAGTCGCGAAACGTGGAGCGAACCCCGTGGATGGTCGTACGATTATCCCCCGTCATCTTTTTTATGAGCTTCAGTAACCCCGTATGCGCGTAAGCTTGATGCGTGGGCGATACGAACACAAGGCCCGACGCTCTCCGATATTTCTCTATGATAGCGAGCACTTGACGGCTTAACGGCACCCGGTGCTCATGCTTCGTCTTCATTCGCGACGCTGGTTTTACCCATGTCGCTGTCTTGAAATCGATCTCTTCATAACGCATACCGATCACCTCATTTATACGGCTCGCTGTGAGCATGGTGACTAGGAGGAGGTCCGAAGACACTAACCCCCTGGTGAAAAGCCGTGTAGCCAATTCTCGCGCCTCTGAGACGGTCAAGGCATAGTACTGCCCGTGAGCTGAAGGGAGCTTAGTAAGCAAGGAGAGGTTATTCTTCCATGTAGCAGGGTTGACCGTCACCAGTCCGTCAAGGATGGCGAAAGCGAACACTTGCTCAATTTGACTTCTGAGCAAGTGCACCTGTGTAGGCGCTTGTTTGGCGTAGTTGTTTAGAAGGTCAATGATGTGGTCGCGCGTGATCGCACGTAAAGGCAGGCGCCCAATGGCAGGCAAGGCAATGTTTTCCATGCGTTTGCGATTGCTTAGTACGGTTCGTGTGGGGCTTTCGTTGATGGGGTAGAGACGGTTAACGATCTGAGCGTAGTAATCTTCGAAAGCACTGACGCTTTTTTTGAAGTTACGAGCCTGTGTAACGACCGCTTCCCCGCGCTTACGTTTCGTGGCAAGCTCAGCGGCGATCTCTTTTGCTTTCGAGATCGAGATATCGTAGGCGCTACCAATCGGTACCATGCGGCGCTTGCCGCAGGCTTGATAGCGGTAGAACCATTGGCGAGAGTTTCCACGGACGCATAGGTACAGCCCACCTTGGAGTGAGTAGTTGCCATTCGGTACTGTGGTGACGCTACGACTGGTGACTTTGGTTGCGGGCATTTTTGCGGTCCCTTATATGGAGCTACAGAGAAGAATCGCTACCTCCGTATTACATACCAGTTGTATGTTCATGAAGGTAGCGAGTTGTGTCTTTCTTAGTACGGCTCTGTGCGATCAGAACGCTTGTAATCTAAGCTGTTAATGCCATTATAGCTACATACCATTTATACAGCAACAACTAAAGTACAGTATAAAGATTGGCGATCGTCATGGCCGATAAACCGTCGTTTCTGAGAGGTTGAGTTTAGCAAAATTCCCCATCCTAAAGCGTATCGGGGTGGGAGCGTGCAGTTCTACTTCCGAAAGAATTCTCCCTCGGGGGCAGGGGAGGAAAGCACGTTAGAAAAATTTTAAAAAAGCGCTGTAGTAGACTTTTTTGCCACGCCAAGGAGCGGATTTTAGGGTGACTTTTTGGTATTTTCCCTTAGTTAAGGTATTATGAGTCGTCTTTGATAGAGATGTGACTCTGGCAGTAGCACAGAGGTTTTGCGTCTTTATTGTTTTGTTTTCGACTATGGCATAAGG
>CAMYAA010000142.1 GCA_947253615.1 uncultured Sutterellaceae bacterium | reverse complement strand
GCTATACCTCTATAAATAGTATAAGTATTTAAAATACTCCCTTTAAAAATGCGCTCTATTTTTACCCCTAGTTATAGTAATTATTAATTGTTCTCATAAAAAAACAGCGCAAATCACTCTACGCTGTTTTCTTGGTGAGGGATTTATCAGTCGGTTAAATGGCCGATAAATCCCCTTTTTGCTAATGAAGCTCTCGATTAGAACGCCTTTTGGAGTTCGAGCTTAATTTGGTTATCCAAACCGTTCTTACTCATGGTGGCGTTATAGAAAGCCCCAACCGTCACGGTATTGTGCGTTGCGCTCAAGCCTAAGCCCGCATTAGCAACGTACTTGCCGACAAACTGAGCATCAAATTGGCTCGTACCGCCAGAGACACCCGTGATCGTATAAGACGTATGACGCTTACCAAAGACCGGCGCAACAGAGACATCCGCCTGCGGCGTCACCTTCCAGCCCTTAACGTCCATGGTCGTCTTAGCCGTGACACCAACAGGCAATTCAACCGTAGTCGAGGCCTTAGCCGAGGTATTCGCGAACTTCTGACTGCCCACTAACGTATCGAAACTCCCCTGCTTCGCGTAGATCACATTGAGTCCAATGTGCGGCGTGACCGTGAAGGAACGAACCGTCATATCGAAACCGCCCTTGACCGAAGCGACGAAAGCATTGGTCTTAACCTTAGCTTCTAAGGACTTCGCATTGGCCGTATCGGTGATCTTATTCTCGCCATGCAAGTAGCTCAACTGAGCGCCCAAATGCGCGGCATCGCTCAAGTCATAACGAGCGTAGGCGCTCAAACCAAAGGTATTCACCTTGTTTTGGGCGGTAAACGTTGCCTTGTTTTCGACCTTATCCTTCACGAAGGAAAGTGCGATACCGGCATTGAGCTTATCGAGAAGCGGCATATCAAAACCGACTACAGCGCCGAGCTTGCTCGACTTGTAACCCGTCTTGGTCTTGCCAAATTCAAAGGCGTCCACCTTACCGCTCGTGTGCGAGCCAATGACATCAACCCAAAGGTTCTTGGAAGCGGAGGTCTGATTCATATGACCATAGAGGCCATCCGTCACCAAAGTAGCAGTGCCAAACGTGGCGTAGCCCACCCCACCCGTGACGGCAGGAGCAGCCATCGCATTTAAGGCAATGGTACGACCAGCAAAATTCAACTTTTGATTTTGAATGGTTTGAACGATTAAGTCCAAATCTGCAATATTTTTAACCTTCTCTTTAATGCCCTTAATCACACCTTCTTGAGTTGCGATCTCTGCTTTTGCTTTCGTAATAGCTTCATTTGCTTTGGTCTTGTCATCTTCGGGAAGATCAGCTTTTTTCAGCTTTTCCGTTGCATCAGCAATAACAATATTGGCGTCTTCAATGCTCTTGAAAGCTTCACTCAAGCCCCTTAAATAGTGCGGATTCTCAATCTTAGAATACAAATCAACGACTTTATCGGTCTCACCCGCAGCTTTAGCCTTTTGCACAAACGTCGGCATATAGACGGCTTCAGGATAAGACTCGGCTAACGTCTTCCTGACGAGCTGTGCGCTTAATTGATTATCATGTAAATCGATAATTGGGGTAACCTTGAAGTCATATCCAAGTTCATCGCCCGTGGTAGAGAAGACAACATTGGCTTTGATTTTGTTTAACACATCTTTAGTGATATGTTGGTCCTGTTTAACCAACTTAATCTTATCGTGGTTATTTTCTTTAATATAGGAACCGAGGTGCTTTAATTGAATTTGAGCGCCTTTAGCGAAATCAAGCGTCCCTTCATTGGATAACGTGAAGTAACCATCATTATTATCACGCTGAACAATAATACGAAGAATGCCGTCAGCACCCACTAATAAGGATCCTGGCTTAGCCGCCTTCTTTTGTTCGTCCGAGACAGTCCCGACAAAAAGCGATAAATTTTGCGTACCCAAATCATTTAATTGATCCGTGTAGAGACCACGGGTCTGCTTCTTTGCGTATTTATCGTAGGTTTCTTTCGCGCTCTTAACTAAAAACAGGCTCGAATCACCAGCAACATCAAAAACTTTGGCACCACTTAACTCCTGAGTAAATAAGCGACCTGTGTTTTTAATGGTCGACACATCTTTAAGAGTTACAGAATCAAAGATGGCCGTACCAGTATTGGTAAACGCAGCTTCATTACTCAACATTAAAGAACGAGCATCAATGGTCCCCTCATTCATCCCCTTGGAAGACCCCAAGAATTCAAAGGCTTCATTTGTAGAGGTGATCGTCCCCTTATTATTGAGAAGACCCGTGGTGATCGTACTACCTTCAGAGTGCCCAAAAACAAAGTTCCCAGCACCCTGTGCCAACGTAAATACCGCATCCTTATCGAGCGTCAGTTTCCCGTGCTGAACTTGAACGCCTACTGGCTTTAACGGCGTTTTATTTGCCCCTGTTAATGTAATCTCCGCAGCGTTCTTGATCACGATACCTTGGTTATCTGCGAATTGAAGCTTCGACAAATCAGTCGGGTTATCCAACTTAACAGGTGTAATTTGAGGCGCATTTTCAGCACTCACAACACCAGCCATCGCCATCATCGAGGCAGCAACCACCACGGCCACTAACTGACCAGACTTCCCAGAAGCTTGAGAAGCCCCAGAGACTTTCTCATTCACTGCCACATAGCAACGACGTGCACTATTCCACACGGTTTTAAAACTCTTGTTCATCGTTCGTTTTCCCTCTCGCAGAGCTAAAGTAATCGAGTCTCATTAAATAATGAGTACTAGGATTATTGCGCTACTATTAATCGTCACAATAAGTAGTCGCCCTACTAACAAAGCAATTTTGGAATAGCAAACAAAACAATTAACAACCCGATTAGCGTTTACCATTACACAATGACAAAAAACCGAGATGCCACAGGCAGTTAGGAATTCTTATAAAAATATAAGTTCAATTAAGTAATTGTACGAACAAATATAAAGAATGTAACAAAAAAGGATTTAAGATAGAAATGCGCTATTATGACTGCAGCACAGGCGGAACACAAATTTATCAAAGGACAATTTGTTTAATAAGTAAATCCAAAAAGGCCAGTAAGTTTTCACCTACTGGCCTAAGACCGAATACTCTTCAATCGATTCTAGAAGTTGTAGCGCGTTCCTAACTCCACGCTCCAGCTTCGATTCACGTAACCTTTCAGGCGCATGCCTGCCGTCCCGTAAAGCGACCAATGGTCACTTAACATCTTGGTCACACCAACGTCTGCACTCAACCAATGCTTTTTATCTTTGAAGTTGAGTACGACTTCAGGTTCAATGGCATGGTCCTGTCCGGCTTGAGTATTGTGAATTTCAAACCCACGTTGACCCAAGAATTCTTGGTTGAAGTTTAAGCGCGCATACGCCATGCCTCGCCAACGTCCGTCCGAATCAAACCAGGTCTTTCCGAGGGCAACACCGACTCGACCAAGCAAACTCTTCGTTGGGTGGGTTTTTCCTTCCCAAATATTAGTATGTCCATCGTCGAGATCTTCCTTAAGCGTGAAGTGACGCGAACCCATAACCGCATAATCTAATTGTGCTTGCGGCTCGACAAAGTACTGCTGTTTTAAGACAAAACGACGTCCTAACTCAACACTGGCGTTAAGGATATTTGAGCCACTGGAACTGGTAGGCTCAAGATGACGAGCGTTCGGAATATCCTGATCCGCAACATCAATGGGTTGCTTACCCGGTTTGTATTGGCCAAAACGACCCACCAAATCAAGGTACCAATCACTGTCTGCCAAATACGATGCATACAAACCAAAGTTCATTAACTGACCATGAGCGTTCGTATGATCATTTTTGAAGTTCGAGCGCTGAAATTGCGCCATTACGCCGCCATACCATTTTCCATTTGAACGTTTAAACGCACGATCCACACCAACTTCCACCATTTGGTTCGAGGCTTTGTACCCAAAGAGGCCATTGCGTTGACTTTGCGTCCATTTAGTACGCACCCAGAGAGCTTGTTTTTTCTCTTGCGCGCGTTGAGCATGCAAGTCCCCTAAACGATCGTAGAGTGTATCGTTCATTGCCGACAATATCGTCAAATTGTTGGACTCCAGCCCCATGAGGGTTTCAACCAAATCCGTGGGCTGGGTGGCTGGGTCTAGCTTTTTAGGGTTTGTTAAGCCCCAAAGCATGGGAAAGTAACCCATAGGGTCATCCGTAACCATTGGGATGATCTGCGAAGCATTCATAACATCATTTCTTTTATAAATCTCACGATCTGAAAAATTAACATACTCTTGGGTCACATCAAAGGTGTATCGATACAGTGCATTAACGCCATAAGCTCTCGAAATCTTCAAAAACCCATCCTCCGCCTTATAAGTGTTCGCCGTAGCTTCATCAGGGTAATACAGTTGCCAGCGCTCATCGTTGTATGGTGTCCCTCGGATTACATACACCTTAAAGTTTGGAATGTCATGAAAGTTCGCCACGTCCACTTGCTGTCTCTTATACACATCTCCGAGCCCACGAGACCGTACTAGATCT
>CAMYAA010000141.1 GCA_947253615.1 uncultured Sutterellaceae bacterium | reverse complement strand
GCTAAACGAACACGAGACTTGTCATCCACGCGAACGCGATCAACCACGACTTCAATCGTGTGGGCCAAGCCATCATCAAGCGCCAACGGAGCCTCGGGGACCATCACTTCGCCGTCCACACGAAAGCGTACATAGCCGTCGGCGAGATACTTCATGAATAGCTCCGTGAAGTCCCCCGTTTTCTGACGAACCACCGGGGCCATTAACATAATCTTGGCTCCTAACGAGAGCGTCATAATCTGATCAACAATGCCCGCCACCGACTGAATCGACAACGCCTCATGATGCGTTGGACAGTGAGGAACGCCTACGCGCGCCATCAAAAGACGCAAGTAATCAATAATCTCCGTGACGGTACCTACCGTCGAACGAGGATTCGAGCCCATCCCTTTTTGATCAATCGCAATCGCCGGTGAGAGCCCCTCGACCTTGTCCACATCAGGACGAGGCATTAAATCCAAAAACTGACGTGCATAAATCGAAAGGCTTTCTACATATCGACGTTGCCCCTCGGCGTAGAGCGTATCAAACGCCAAAGAGCTCTTACCACTGCCCGAGAGCCCCGTAATAACCGTGAGTTTCCCGCGAGGAATCGTAAGATCAATATTCTTAAGATTGTGCGTACGAGCGCCTTCAATAATGATGTCTTTCATGAGATGTCTTAAGCAAAAAGCCAATTTATAACTATAGACTTTGTGGTACTGATAATAAACACACGACTCCAAAATACTTAAATATCAAACGTAAAGTCATGTCGAAAAATAACGAAACGCAAGCACCTAGGGTTCGAATGACGAGCCAAGAGCTGCGCTCTAGCGGCTCATTAGCTAGCATCTTTGCGCTAAGAATGCTAGGCCTATTTCTTATCCTGCCTGTTTTCGCCGTCTATGCACGTCACTTACCGGGCGGTGACAACGCCTTTTATGTCGGGCTCACCATTGGGATTTATGGGTTAACTCAGAGCATACTGCAAATTCCCTTCGGAATGGCTTCTGACCGTTATGGTCGAAAGGCAGTTATCCTCATCGGCTTGGCCATTTTTGCCCTAGGGAGCTTCATTGCTGCGTTCTCCGGGAGCATTTGGGGCGTTATGCTCGGTCGTGCCTTACAAGGCGCAGGGGCTATTTCGGCCGCGATCTCGGCACTCATTGCCGATAGCGTACGCGAACAAGTCCTCACCCGAAGCATGGCCATGGTCGGGGCCTCCATTGGCCTCACCTTTGCCTTGAGCTTAGTCATTGCCCCGCCATTAACGGCACTCTGGGGGGTGCACGGTCTCTTTTTACTCACGGGGATCTTAGCGCTCTTGGCCATGTTCGTGGTGGTCTATATTGTTCCGAACCCCACCCATCACGTTAGTGAAACTAAAGAACTCGAACAGTCTCACTGGAGCCACGTACTCTTTAATCCTCAACTGTTCAAATTAAATTTGGGCATTTTTACCCTTCATGCCGTTCAGATGGCCCTTTTCGTGGTGGTCCCCACCCGACTCGTCAAGATGGGGCTCCCCGTCATGCATCACTGGTACATCTATCTGCCCGCGGTCTTGGTCGCCTTTGCCGTCATGGTCAAACCCATCATGTGGGCCGAACGCCAACACAAAGTCACCAAACTCTTACGTTCTGCCGCGTTGGTACTCGTGATCACCTTTGGGCTCTTCACCTATTTAATGCACTCCATTTGGGAAATCGCGTTCTTAATGGGACTCTTCTTTATTGGGTTCAACATGATGGAAGCGACCTTACCGAGCTTGGTCTCTCGATGCGCCCCCAAACGTTCTAAGGGACTTGTGTTAGGAATTTTTAATACGACGCAAAGCTTGGGGCTCTTCGCCGGTGGCGCTATTGGGGGTTTACTCAGTCAGCATTTTCCAGCAGAGGTCGTTTTTTTAGTGGCGGGTTTTGCTATGCTTATATGGCTGGTAATTTCCCGTGGACTCATCGAACCCACGTCAGCCAAACCACAAAACAGCTGAAGCATTTGTTACTTGTTAAGTTAAACGTTTTTTTATTGAGATTATTATGGCTTCTGTTAATAAGGTTATTATCGTTGGCAACCTCGGGCGTGACCCAGAAATCCGCGAATTCCAAAACGGCTTAATCGCCAACTTGGCGATTGCGACTTCGCGTCGCTACAACAGCAAAGATGGCACGCCGGTGACCGAAACGGAATGGCACCGTGTGACGTTCTTTGGCCGTACCGCCGAAATTTGCCGCGACTACCTTAAGAAAGGTTCCCAAGCCTATGTTGAAGGTCGTTTACGCACTCGCAAATACCAGGCCCAAGACGGCACCGATCGTTATACCACTGAAATCGTGGGTGAAACCCTTCAGCTTTTAGATCGTCGCGGTGACGCCCGTCCTGAGGGTGATGCGCCTGCTGCTTCGGGTAACGGCTTTACGAGCGCTCCTCGTCCTAGCGCTGCCGCTGCTCCCGCTCCGGCTGCTCAGTCTACGGCTGCCACGAACGATGCGCTCTCTATCGAAGAAGACGTTCCGTTCTAGAAAGAGATCCATTGAAGCCAATCCTTCAATGAGAAAAAGGGTGAGAATTCCTGAGGAATTCATCACCCTTTTTTCATCCCTTAATCCCCGCCGTTACTCATGGCGTACGGCTTCAATCGGATCAAGTTTGGCAGCTCGACGTGCAGGGAAGAACCCAAACACGACCCCCGTTAATGCGGCCACTGTGAACGCTAATACGTTGATCTTAAAATCAAACATATAACTCACGCCCATAAAGTTAGCCAGTCCAATAGAGGCCCCGAGCGCGATGAGTAAGCCGAGCAACCCACCAAAACACCCGAGCATCAAGGCTTCAATTAAAAACTGAAGCATCACCTCCGAGGCTCGTGCCCCGATGGCTAAACGTATCCCAATTTCACGAGTACGCTCCGTCACCGAGACGAGCATGATGTTCATAATCCCAATCCCGCCAACGAGCAAACTGACCCCCGCCACCGCGGCTAATAACGTGGTCATCACCGCCGTCGTTGCTGAGACTTTCTTAGCAATTTCTGCCGTATCTAAGATCTGGAAATTGTCCTCATCCCCTTGGGAGAGTTTGCGACGTTCACGCATTAATTCACGAACCGAAGCTTTCACACGCTCACGATCGCTATCGGGATTCATCGAAAGCAATAAAGCAGAAATACGATTGGAACCCAATAAACGACGTTGAACCGTCGCTAACGGCATGACCACTAAGTCATCTTGGTCACCCCCCATCGCTGCAGTACCCTTGCCTTTCAAGAGCCCCACAATGCGACAGGAAAACCCGCCGACACGCATGAGCTGACCAACCACGGGTGCTTCCGCACCAAACAATTCCTTCTGAATCGTCGTCCCGATCACGCACACCGCACTGCCCGCACGAAGTTCACCCTCGTCAAAGGGACGGCCATGCGTGAAATCGCGATTGTCGATCGTGAAGTACGCATTGTTCGTGCCAATCACACGCGTTTGCCAATTATGGCCATCCGCCACAATCGTCATCGTTCGCGATACTTGAGGCGCCACACTCACCACCCCTGCAATCTGAGAGGTGAGCATCGGAGCATCCGTATTTCGGAAACTCGGAGCCCCCACCATTTGCCCGGGCCCTAAACGTAAGCCCGGACGTAACATCAATTGATTGTTCCCGAAGGACTCAATCTGTTCACGAATCGAGGCGGTCACCCCATTACCCACGGTCACCATGGTAATGACACTCGCTACCCCAATCACCACCCCGAGCACCGTTAATAAACTGCGCATCGGGTTACGCATAATCTGTCGAATCGCTAAGAAGAAAGCATTGATAATCATGGCGTGTTCCCCCCATGATCATCACGAATAAGCAATCCGTCTTTAAAGACCATGTGACGTGAAGCGTATTGGGCCATATCCGGTTCGTGAGTGACTAAAACCACCGAGATCCCTTCGTTACGGTTGAGGTCCTGGAGTAACTCCATAATCTCTACACTGCGAGCACTGTCCAAGCTCCCCGTGGGTTCGTCCGCTAACAACACTTTGGGCTGACAAACGATGGCGCGGGCAATCGCCACACGCTGCTGTTGCCCCCCAGAGAGCTCAGCGGGCGTATGTTTAGCCCATTGCGCCAAACCCACACGTTCGAGCGCCGCCATGGAGCGCTCTAAGCGCTCTTGACGTCCAACGCCTCGATAAATGAGCGGTAACTCCACATTTTCAATCGCGCTGGTTCGCGCCAACAAATTAAAACCTTGGAACACAAAGCCCAAATAGTATCGACGTAACAGTGCACGCTGATCCGCATTGAGCGCTTCCACATGGTGACCATTAAACAAATACTCACCCGAGCTCGGTCGATCCAACGTCCCGATAATGTTCATCGTGGTGGATTTCCCCGAACCCGATGTCCCCATAATGGCCACGAATTCACCTTCATTAATCGTAAAATCAATGCCCTTCAAGGCTTCAAAACGCGCCTTGCCCGTCCCGAAAACCTTGCGAACATTACGAAACTCAATTAATGGAATAGCGGGTTCACTACGCATTACTTCTTCACCTGTCTCTTATACACATCTCCGAGCCCACGAGACCGTACTA
>CAMYAA010000140.1 GCA_947253615.1 uncultured Sutterellaceae bacterium | reverse complement strand
GATCTACACACTGCATATCGTCGGCAGCGTCAGATGTGTATAAGAGACAGACCATGATGACACCAACCACCACAAAGATCCCGATGACATTCAAGAAGAAGCCCGCTTTGACCATCTCGCCAATGCGTAAGCGACCCGTCCCAAACACAATCGCGTTCGGAGGCGTTGCCACCGGCATCATGAAGGCACACGACGCCGCAATCGCCGTTGCGTAGAGTAAGCCTTCTGACGCAATCTTCAAGCTTTCGGCCGCCGCCGCAATCAACGGCATCATCGTCGCCGCTAAGGCCGTGTTCGAGGTCACCTCCGTGGCAAACGTCACAATGGCCGCTACCCCTAACATCATGCCCGTCTCACCTAAGTGAGCTAACGAAACCGCTTGAGCACCAATTAAAGCCGCAGCCCCGGTGTGCTGAATAGCCGAAGCCATCGTTAAACCACCACCGAAAAGCAACAACACGTCCCAAGCAATCACGTCTTTGGCACTCGACCAGTCTAAGGCGTGAATCCCACGCTTAACATCCACAGGGATCATAAAGAGCGTTAAACCCGCCCCCATGGCAATAATCGTGTCGGATAACTTGGCAAAGGGCTTCATGCCACCAAATTCAAGACCACGAATTAATGGCCCAAAAATCCAGAGTAAAGCCGCTAATAAGAAGACCACTAAAACAATCTTCTCACCCGTGCTCATCTTGCCAAGCTTGGCTAACTCGTTCTTAACCCATTCTTGACCACCCGCTAAAGCCGGTAATTTGCAGGGGAATAAAACACGCGTTAACAAGAAGTAGGTGAGCGGTAACATGATTAACGTCACCGGTAAGCCCACTTTCATCCAGCCCACAAAACTCACTTGAGCATGATAGGTCTGAACCACAAAGCGATTGAAAATCCCGTTCGGTGGCGAACCAATGAGCGTGGCCATCCCACCAATCGAAGCCGAATACGCAATCGCTAATAACAAGGACACACTAAAGTTGTGCTCTTCCTTGCCAATCGTCGGCGAATCTTGCGTCGTGCGAACAACACTCATCACCGCAATCGCAATCGGAACCATCATCGCCGCCGTGGCCGTGTTGGAAACCCAGGCAGATAAGAAGGCCGTTGCAACCATTAAGCCCAAAACCATTTGATTCGGCTTTGTGCCAAAAAGCGCAATCATGTGCAAAGCAATACGACGATCAAGGTGCCAACGATGCACGGCAGCCGCTAATAAGAACCCGCCCAAGAACAAGAAAATCGTTCCCGAAGCATAGTTCGACATCGCAGCCGCTGGCGTTGTGATCTGTAAGAGCGGATATAACACCAAAGGAAGCATGGCCGTGGCTGCAATAGGTAACGCTTCGGTAAACCACCAAATCGCCATCCATACCGTAACGGCTAAACATGCACGTCCTTCGTAGGAAAAAGCAACGTCGACGCCTGACGCATTGACATAATGCGTCGGAAGCAACCAAAACGTTACTAGCGCCAAGATCAGCCCTAAGAGTAACGCAACGACCTTTCCTTTCGGAGAGACGGCGCCAATTTCAATACTGGACTCGGTCATGGACCCTCCATGGATATGAATATTATTGTTAGTCTCAAGAGTCAAACCCTTTTAGCCTAATAGTACCCGTTGCCATAAATCAGCACAAATCAACTCTATGATTCAAAGTACTTAGTTTTAGGACAAAAACGCTGTGTAATAACAAATCTATTACAAAAAAGGGGCGATTTAAGGCTCTCTTGATAGGTTCAATAGTTTTTGAGCGAAGATTGAATAGATTTCATACATAGTTTTTTCCCTAAGTACCCCTATCTCATGACCAATCTCAACCGCACTGCATACCGAATCACCTCGGCTGCGAGCACGATCATTAATCGCCCAAAAAACCCGTTTTAATCGATACGAGAGCGGCGTTGTCAGCGCCTCTGTCGGTAAATTCTCGGTAAAAGCCGTTCGCAAAACTCGTGTAGGCACACCGTATAAACCCCTGACCTCACACGTATGCTCGAGCCCACCACTTTGCAACAAATAGCGCGTGGGCGACGGTAGTGACACGGCCTCACTCATTAAGAAAGGCCCTTCCAAAGCCACTCCGCTCACCCCTAATACACGTAAAGCTTCAAGCTCCGTGGGGGTCGTCACGCCACCCCAAGCAATCAAGGGAAAATCCTTAACAAGCGAACACTGCGTAATCAGACTCACAAGCCCCATTCGCTCATAGGTTTCGGACTCAAAAGCCATCGATGGGCCGCCTGCTTCAATGCCTTGCACAATCAACGCATCGCAACCGGCAAAACGTAAGACCTTGGCTTCCCGTAAACTCGTGACGACCCCAATGTTCAATACCTGGGCCGCCTCAAGTCGCTCAGCATGGGGCTCACGAAAGCCCCCAAAGCAACTAATCATAGCCTTGGGCCCAAGCGAAAGCGCACAATCAAAAAGCGCCTCAAAGGCCGCTTCTTCCGAGGGCGCTTCCTCATAAATCGCCTTCAAGTCAAGCTCAAGCGCCTCGCCCACGGGAATCAAACTCTCGAGCACAGCGTCTTCATACGCTTCGGGCAGAGCCCTCGCGCGCGAAGGAATCGCTAACGCAATCGCAAACGGACGATCCGTGAGCGAACGCACTTCGTTCACCCGTTGTTCAAGCGCCTGAGGCGTCATCCCTATCGCACAAATTACGCCCAAGCCACCGGCCTCGGACAAACTCACCACGAGTTGAGCACTCTCGAGAGTGCGCGTAGGGGCATTCATCACGACGGTTTCAACCCCGAGTTGTTGGGCTAACGCTAAGGAAGAAAGCGTTTTTAAATGCGCTGACATAAGAAGCTCCTCAAGCTCATCAATATCGCTCCATTGTATAGACTCTGACAGAAAATCACATGCCCCATAAAAGGGACGGAAAAAAAGAACGAGCCCCGTGCCCCGAGCGCAAAGTTCTTTACAATAAAGGCCTCTCATTCCCATGTGCTATTCCTTTTGGATCGAAACAATTACTATGGCTAAGAAAACGGTCGTAATCGGCCTCTCCGGTGGCGTAGACTCCTCAGTGAGCGCCTATTTGTTGAAAGAACAAGGCTACAACGTCATTGGTTTATTCATGAAAAACTGGGAAGATGATGACGACTCGGAATACTGCTCGTCGCGTCAAGACTTCCTCGATGCGTGTAGTGTCGCTGACCTTTTGGATATCGACATTCAGGCGGTCAATTTCGCCAAAGAATATAAGGAACGCGTCTTTTCCGACTTCTTACGTGAGTACAGTGCGGGGCGCACCCCCAATCCTGACGTGCTCTGTAATGCTGAAATTAAATTCCGCGCCTTCTTAGATCATGCCATGACCCTCGGGGCGGATTACATCGCCACGGGGCACTATGCCCGTGTGCGCCACACCGATAACGGTGTTCAACTCTTGCGTGGGCTCGATCCCAATAAGGATCAAAGCTACTTCTTGCACCGCTTAACCCAAGAACAATTAAGCCGCGTGCTCTTCCCAGTGGGCGAACTCTATAAAACCAAAGTGCGCGAAATTGCCGCGCAATTGGCGCTGCCAAACGCGAAGAAAAAAGATTCCACGGGCATTTGCTTTATCGGTGAACGCCCCTTCCGCGAATTTTTAAATCGTTACTTGCCCACACAGCCGGGTCCCATGAAAACACCGGACGGCACCGTCGTGGGCGAACATATCGGTCTCTCGTTTTATACCCTTGGTCAACGTAAAGGCATTGGCGTGGGCGGACGTCAAGACTCGACGGGCGAACCCTGGTTCGTCGCGCGTAAAGATATGAAAACCAATACGCTGTGGATTTGCCAAGGGCACGATCACCCGTGGCTCTTGTCCCACGAACTCGTGGCCACCTTGCCCAGCTGGGTCGCAGGCGTGAGTCCCCAAGTGGGTGAGCCCCTCACGGTCAAAACCCGCTACCGCCAAACCGACGGTCCTTGTGAATTGACCTATAGCACGCCAGAAAAATTCACCCTCGGCTTTGCTGAGCCTCAATGGGCGGCAACCCCAGGCCAGAGCGCTGTGCTCTACCAAGGGGAGGTCTGCTTAGGGGGTGGCTTCATCGATATCGTGAAGCCCTAACGAAAAAAAACGTCTCTTAGTCCATGACAGATTAAGAGACGTTTTGCTGTTGGGAAGTGACTCGCGAATTACGCGCCGCGACGGGACTTGCCCCAAAGGGCCCCCACCACAATCACAATCACCGCACAGATAATCGAGGCTGGATAATGCCAGTCGTCCACAATACCAGGCACGTGCTTGACTAAATAGTTGTCCGAAATAATCATCGAACCCCCAATCCAGCCTAAGAGCCCCGCCCCAAAGTAAACAATAATCGGGAAACGCTCAATGATCTTTAAAATCACTTGAGAGCCAAAGACAATAAAGGGAACAGCCACCAAAATCCCAAAGATGATCAAAATCGTTTGATGATCTTCGTGCGCGCCCATCACGGCCCCGGAAATCCCAATCACATTGTCCAAACTCATAATAAAGTCGGCCACAATGATGGTCTTCACCGCACCCCACAATTGCGTGGAGCCTTTAACTTCTTCGTCCGACTCGGCCTCTGGGACTAATAACTTCATCCCAATCCA
>CAMYAA010000139.1 GCA_947253615.1 uncultured Sutterellaceae bacterium | reverse complement strand
TCGTTTCAAAATGGGCAGGATGATTGGCAGGGTTCGTAAACTGGCCCAAAATGATGGAGCCAGGGATTTCATCACGGAGTTCTTTGGCCTTCGCAATGCAGCCCTTCATCCCTAAGGAGCCTGGCGTTAAAACTAACTGAGCCCCCAAGGCCGTCATTAAAAGACGACGTTCAATACTCATCTTGTCGGTCATCACAATAATGACCTTATAGCCGCGCGAGGCTGCGACGGCAGAAATCCCAATCCCGGTATTGCCCGAGGTGGGTTCAATAATCGTGCCACCGGCCTTTAAAAGCCCAGCCTTTTCCGCACTGTTAATCATGCTCAAACCCACACGATCCTTCACCGAACCGTTCGGGTTAAAAAATTCCACTTTCGCCAAGAGCGGGCTCTTTAAGCCACGTTCTGCCGAAAAACGTTGTAATGCCACTAAGGGCGTTGAGCCAATCAACTCGCTCACGGATTGATAAATAGACATGGTTAGTCCCTCTTCATTCTTTTCGATGGTCCCGCTCTCAAGGGCTTGACTCTTAACCGACTTGGGTCAACGGCTCAAGGTCATAACGCCTCCAAGAGAACGACGTTCTTGTCAGGGTCCCTAAAGAACTCGCCTTATCGCACGCCCTATCCTTATCGGACGCGCTAAGGCAAAGTCTCGAGTGACCTAAAAAGACTCGGGGCAGAAGGTCAAACACCGTCGGGGGAAAAAATCCGACACGCGCTACCCCAGGGGCTTTTCAGATTTATTTATAGCGCATATCCGACTGTTTTGCTCGACTTTGCCTCGCACGATTGGACTTAATTCAGAGGAGCTACCAAGAACTCCTTAGTTTCCAGGGTGAAAAAAGCGACTTTCCCCGAAGAAAAAGCCGCTTTGACTGCGCTAGTGTCAGAGAAAGGCCCTGACTTCACCTTAGCGAATATCAAATTTTCCTTGACGCATTTTGGCCCAGCTGCGACACACATCGAGCCACTCTTCCAAATCGCGACTTTGATACTTCCCACGGTGCATGCAGAAACTTAACGGTCGAGTAAAGCGCGTGGGACAAGCAATCTTACAGAGATGACGCCCATAGAACGGATCGTTTAACACACGACTCGACATAAAGGTAATGCCCATGCCGTTGGTGACCATCCCTAAAATGGATTCAAAACTATTGACGACTACGTCCACCTTCGGATGATTTAAATGCAGTGCAATGCGCGTGTCGAAAAAGACGCGCGTGCTTGAGCCATCTTCACGAAGAATCCAACGCTCTTTGGAGAGTTCTTCCCAGGTAGCCTCCCCGCGCGAGAGCGGATGCCCTTGACCGGCGACCACCACCATTTCGTCTTCAAGCCAAGGTTCCGTTACGAGTTCGGGCGAGTAGACGGGCCCTTCAATGAGCGCCACGTCCGCTTTGAATTTCAGTAAGAGTTCGGCCACTTCACTCGTGTTGGCAATATGCACCTGGGGCAACCACCCCGCCCTCGTTTGAAAGTCGCGGAATAAGTCCGCGAGGAGAAAACTCCCAATCGTTAACGTACACACGAGACGCAACTGCCCTTCACTGCGGGAATCGAAATAGGATTGAATGTCTTGCGTGCGCTCTACCAACTCATTAGCCATGGGCTGGAGCTTTAACCCTTCAGCACTTAACATCAAGCGCGAGCGAGAACGCTCAAAGAGTTTTACTCCTAAACGCGCTTCAAGCTCCGAGAGGGCTTGACTCACCGCACTCTTACTCATGCCGAGCATGAGGGCCGCATCGGATACGGTCTCCGCCTGCGTAATCGCTAAAAACACTTCTAATTGACGATACGTGATGGACATAGTTCTCTCACACTCGGTTGGTGGTTTAAAACCCTCAAAGACCAACAACACCCCGTTTCGGTCGAAAACCAGGCTTGTCCCCTTTGAGAGGGTCGATCGAGTCACTTACTTATAGTTACTTTCTAACAGATTACAATTTTCGATAGTTTCTGTTATGCTACGAGGACATTCTGTGTTGAAATCGTGCAAAACAAGCTGACGTCAACCCCAACGAACAGGTTAATGTCCCCACGGTTGTTTTCACAACCGAGCATGGCTTATCATTGCTCTTTAACCTGTTTAACAAGGAAACCCACGATTTCAGCGCAGAATGCTATTGTCAAACGACTCGCAATTCACTGCGTAGAATACAACAGTTTTCGGTTAAAAAAATCAAAATTACTGTTTTATTGAACGATTTTTAAAAATTGTTCAATAAAAATGAATATACTTAGCGTCGTTTTTAGTTAAACCCCTTATCAAAAAACCATGATTACCAATATTCACCGCCGATTGCGTTGTTTGCCAACCCCAATGGCAGGTCTCGCATTAGGGATTGCCACACTTGGCGTTTGCTTGGAATTAGCACTTCCCTTGCATTTTTGGGCACAGATGATCTGTGCCTTTTGTGCACTCTTTTTCTGGGGACTCTTAGCGTTACGCTTTATTTTGCATCCCGACACGATGCTCTCGGACATTCGTCATCCCGTGTTAGGGAGTATTGTTCCGACCTTTACGATGTGTTTAATGATCATGTCGGTGACGTTTCGTCACTTCAGCACGGCGTTTGGGACGGGACTTTGGGTCGTTGGGTTAGTTTTACACCTCATTGCGGTGGTGGTCTTTACTTACTATCGCATGCGTGAACCCAACATGGAGCATATGGTTCCGAGCTGGTTTATTGGTCCGGTGGGGATTATTGTGGCGGACTTAACGTTCCCGGGGATTGCCGGGTGGGATCCCTTTATGGTGCTTTTACTCACGATCGGGATTGTCGCCTATGGGATTTTGCTCCCGCTTATGATTTATCGTTTGGTGTTTGTGGGGACGCTTCCTCAAGCGGCGCAACCCACGATTGCCATTATGGCGGCTCCCGCGAGCTTATGTTTAGCGGGCTACGTTACGGTTGTTAAAGAACCCCATCTCTTACTCGTGGCGCTCCTCTTTGGGATTGCCTTATTGATGACGTTCTTTATTTATGTAAGTTTCTGGCGTTTATTGCGTTTGAAGTTTTCGCCCGGCTACGCGGCGTTTACCTTCCCGATGGTGGTTGGTCCCACGGCGCTCTTTAAGACGGCCTTGATGCTTGAATCCCACTTCCCTCAAGCGAGCGAATACGTTCGTGAGCTTCGTCTCATGGGGGACATTGAATTAGCCATTGGCGCTGTCGTGATTATTTACGTGGCTATTCTTTATTTACGCAACCTTCCCGACTTTTTAGCCGGTCCCAACGGGGCGTGTCCGAAATAAGCAACGTTAACGAAAAAAGAATCCACACCCTCAGCGAAGCGCCTTTGCGTTTCTTGAGGGTGTTTTTTTAGGCTAAGGGGGAAAAGCGTTGCTTCATGGAGGGGGAGCTTTCAAGCCTCATGACGCTTTTTTGCCCCGAGAGCTTATCGAGCGTTAAGCTCAAGACCGTATAATCTAAGCACATTCGCTCAAGGGACGACGAATTAGAAAAAACTTCCCTTCGTAGCGCTTTCCATTAATTTTGCAAACAGAGTTTAGGTATGACCTGCGAAAACAAGGCCGCTTGCCCGTCCAAGCGTACTGTCAACAAAGTTCTCTTAATGATTTTGGATGGTTGGGGCGATGGTAAACACGATCAGGCTGACATCATCAGTCAAGTGCCCACCCCCAATTTAACGGGTTACTCCGAACGCTTTCCCCATGCGCAGTTGCGCACCGATGGTCATTTCGTCGGTCTGCCCGACGGACAAATGGGCAACTCCGAAGTCGGTCACATGACCATTGGCTCGGGTCGCGTCATTTATCAAGACTTGGTGCGTATTAATAACGCCGTGTCGGAGCATACCTTAGGGGACGCCCGTGCCCTTAAAGACGCTTTCCGTGAAGCCTCACGTCGCCATAGCACCCTCCATATCATGGGGCTCTTCTCCAACGGGGGCGTGCATAGTTTAGACGCTCACTTCTATGGCTTAGTGCGTGCCGCCCGCGAAATTGGCTTAAGCGATATCGCCGTGTGGCCCTTTATGGACGGTCGCGATACCGATCCTAAGAGCGGCTCTCACTTTATCGCTCAACTCCATACGTTCCTCAAAAAAGCGGGTTGTCCGTCGTGCCACTCTGCCAAACCCCGTATTGGGGGCTTAATCGGTCGCTACTTCGCAATGGACCGTGATAAGCGTTGGGACCGTGTGAAAAAGGCCTATGACTTATTGACCCAAAATGTGGGAACGCCCGCAACCGACCCAGTGGCGGCGATTGAAGCGAGTTATGCCGCGGGCATCACGGACGAATTTGTCGAACCGATCGTCATGGTGGACGACAATCAAACGCCCGTGGCCCAGGTCAAAGACAATGACGTCGTGATCTTTATGAATTTCCGTAATGACCGCGCGAAAGAACTCACTCGTATGTTGGCCATCGAACCGATTCCGGAAGTGAACTCCACCCCGAAGTCGGTCTTTATGTGCTCGATGACCCCGTACGATCCGAGCTTTGAAAACGTCCATGTGATCTTCCCCAAGGAAACCATCACGGAAACGCTCGGTGAAGTCGTCAGTCGTGAAGGCTGTGCGCAATTGCGTATTGCCGAAACGGAAAAGTATCCGCACGTCACCTACCTG
>CAMYAA010000138.1 GCA_947253615.1 uncultured Sutterellaceae bacterium | reverse complement strand
ATATTCACCCCTCCTTTTCAAAGAGTTTTTACTCTTTTTTATTTTATTAACATCTAGATTATCTAAAAACAGAAATGGGTAATATTCTAAATAAATAACTTATACTACAAAATACTGCAGTACAGCTTATTCTAAAAAAACAAGAAACAATTACCCATTTTTGAAACAGGGTTATTACTAGATATTATTTAAAAACGAGTTGCTGAAAAACAACGGAAAACAAACAAATGAAGAATATAGCTATTAGAAATTCCAACGAGCCCCGATATTCCAAGACAAATCACGCTGCTCGTTTCCTGCAAATCGTGCGTCGAGATCCATGTACAAATGAATGTTTTGACGAAGTCGTATATGAGAGCCTATCCCTAGTTCAACCCAAGTAGCACTGGGATGACTCATCAACAAACGCTCTTCTTTTTCAAAAACAGCCTTGGATTTAACTTTCCCAAGGAAATCATGCAAAACATTAGCCTTGACGGTAAATTCGCCTCGTTGATCGAAAACACGCCCCGCGTTAATGCCCAATCGAGCGACGGCGCTATAAGTCGTGTTTTGTTGGGCTTTAATGCCATTAGAGGTTTCAAAATCTGTACCTTTAAGAGCGCTCCAAGTGAGTTGAACCTGAGGATCTAGGAACCAGACTTGATTGAAGAAATACTTTTTCCCATATTCGGCACTTAAGGCCAAACCATAACGGGAGAAATCAGAAGTAATCTTGTGTCCCTGAGTGTCCATCACATCAAAGTTGTGATCCAGCTTCCCAACCTTGGCCACCAAATCTAAGTAACGATTGTCTTGATAAATATGAGTGTCGTACACCGTCAAGAAGTAAGCGTGATCTTTCCCGGTGCCTTGCTTATAGTCGGAGGAGCCGCGAAGTGCACTCAGCGAGACCCCTAAATAGTGTGGGTTCTGGACATCCTTACTGAGCTGACGATCAAACCCAATCTCAATGCCATCGGTATGATGTTTGAAAAACACCTCGTCGTCATAACGAGCTTGACGTCCTTTGATACGAGCCCACAAAGCGGATGGAGGTTGAGAAACTTGACGAAGTTCCCCTAAACGTTTTAATAACGTGTCATTCTCAAAACGCCAAGTTAGAAAAGCATTCGTCTGCGACGCAAGAATCGTTTGAGTGCTTGTCGTCAACTCACTCGTACGATCCGTCTTTAAAATCCAATCAATCTTAAATCCCTCTTTCTTACTCGGAACTTTCGCTAAGCTGTAATGGTTCCAGTACAGGTGTCCTTCCTCAGACTCTGGAACACTAAAAGTGCCGTTTTCTTCGTTCACGGTGACTAACACAGCCCCTTCCGCGCCATCCGTTTTTCCTTCGGCATTGATATTGTTTAATGCGATATAGTGATTCCCGGTGTGAACCCCGTAAATATAGACGCGATCGTTGTGATTATTGGCACCTGCGTCGATATCTAAAACAATTGTGCCATTGGTACCGGATAAATCCCCTTGAATATCTAATCGTCGGAGCTTATCTTTCGGGAATTCTTCATCATGAAAATTAACGAGAATTTGACTGTCCGTTAACTCAACATTTGTCGGGTATGAACTGCTCGTCATATTCCAATGGCTTCCCCCCGTAAACGTCAGGTGGGTTCCTTCTTTATCCTTATTGATTTTCCATAAATCTAAAACTGCACCTGTCAAGAACGACCCTTTATTGGGAAACACAAGGATACTCAGGTTATTTCTGTAAGGCTCGTAATTTCCTGTATAAACATCGCCCTTGAGCACCAAGGTTCCTTGGGATTTTTCATTAATAAAAATAGTGGAATCCTTATTCCCAGCCAACCCCAATGATGCTTCAGTTGTTTCGGGCGGATATGGCTTTTGCGGCCAAATCCCATTAATAATGCTTCCTGTAAGATTAATAGTCTTAGCTTGAAGGTTCATAACACCTTGGGATTCAGGGCCAAAGCCCATAATATTGTCATATGGGATATTACTAACCTCATCCTTTTCACCATCAGAACTATTTCGATAACTCACCGTTGCGTCAATATTGATTGAATCAGCATTGACTGTAAATTCACTTCTTCCTTGGTCCTCAATCCTTAGCAACGCGATACCCGAATGATTAACGCCCTTAATTGACAACCCCTTTTTTACATTAAGCTGGACCGAGGAATTATTTTTAAGCGTAATCGCTGAATCCTGATATTGTTGATGATTCACTGTGACATTGGTTGCATCAACGACAATTTTTTTCCCCGAAGCCAAAATAAATGACGCTTGCATCCCTGCGTTATGTGGGGGATTCATGGTTTGTGTATACGTGACATCCTCGTAAGGATGACTCTGCTCATCAAGCAAGTGCCACGTACCATCAGAATCTTGCTTAAACGGCTGGCAACGTTCATGTTTACAGTTCGACCCCAGTCCCAATCGCTGTACTCTAAATTTGCTGCTTGCGCAGGGTTTAGCAGAAGCCCCCAAGACAAAACAAATAACGGAATCGGTTTTAAAATCAGTCGAACCTTTAACATCATCACTCCTTACACAAATGCGTAAAAGTACGCAACGGTAACGAGACTAACGATGCATTCCTGAATTTACATTATGGTATACCCAATATAAAGGGGTAATAATTACAAATTTCACAATATGTAGGGGTAATTTTTATTGTTTTTACCCCTAACTATATTTTTTAGTTATAACCTTCCATGTTTTTAGTTATAAAAAATAACTACCTGATAAATAAAGAAGAAGGGATTTTCATTCCGTCTTCTAATTCAAAAACAATGATTATTGTTCGTTGTTCGAGCTACCAGAGCGCCAAAACCAATTGGCCAAAGGCCACCAAAATCTGATGACCATTCATATCATAGGTCGTGTCTTGACGCGGATTCATCCGGGGACGTAACGTCATCCCGACTTTCTCCCAGGAGTTACTCATCGTCGCATTCATCCTCGGTTTGAGATAGCGCCCGTCATACTCCCACGTGTTCGATAAAGTGGCATTCATACAGGGCTTTAAATAACGCCCATCAAAAACCCAACTCGTACTCTGGGTCGGATTGACCTTGCGCTTTAATGTCTTGCCATCACAAACCCAGTCTTTTGACAGTTCAATTTTCTTCACGCTCACTCCTCCTTTTGAGTCAGGTTGCTCGTCCATTGTCCTCGCTAAAGCACCCCCTTGCCCTCAAGATTAACCCTATAAAAAAAGCAGGTCGCCCCGAAAGACAAACCTGCTCTTTGTGTTTAGTGCTTACGCAATCGCAAATTAAAGGAAACGCGCAATCGTCGTCGAAACGCCCGTTACCTTGTCACCAATGGTCACACGAACTTCCACATCCGTCGGTAAATACACGTCAACACGCGAACCAAAACGAATAAAGCCATAACGCTGGCCACGCGCTAAATCGTCACCAATGTTGGCGTAGCAAAGAATACGACGAGCCACTAAACCGGCCACCTGAACAAAGGTCACACTCTGACCTTCAGGCGTCGTCACACGAACCGCATTGCGTTCATTGTCCGTCGAAGCCTTGTCTAAGTCGGCATTCACAAATAAACCCGGCGTATAACGAATTTCTTCAACACGACCATTCACGGGCGACTTCTGAGAGTGAACATTGAAAACGTTCATGAAAATCGAAATCATCTTCGCGGGCTTGCCCGTCAACGGATCCGTCGTGTCCATAATGCGACAAACACGACCATCCACCGGACTCACAATCGCTTTCGGATCTTCAGGACATTCACGCGCAGGATCACGGAAAAACTGTAAGCAAAACAGCGTCAAAATCGCGGCAATCCAGGTTAAAAAATGCCAGTGCACTAACCAAAAAATGACGGTCAAAACAAGGCCACCATAAATAAAGGGACGGCCTTCTTTCGCAAAAAATGGATGAGGATAAAGTCGTGTATTCACAAAAATCGCTCTTGATCTAGTCAAAACCAAAGTCTTCGCCACACGCGGGTTAGTCAATCCGCCTCGGTAAGACCCCTATAAATTCACCCGTATTATACGGTCTCAGGCTATTGAAGGCGAAATGGCACCGTATTTTTCTCACCGAAGCCCCCAATAACGAATAACGCTATCGAAAAATCCCCCTCCGAACCCCATTCTATGGGCCCCATTGGCCACACTTTTTTCAAAATCGAATCCTTGCCAATCCCAATAACTCCAGGGTGAATTCTCGTACCCATTAGCAAAAACCCTCGCCCTTAAGGCGCTTAGCCTAAGCGATACCTCCTATAAGATCTTTTTTAAACCAAACATGTGGTTTGTTTTTCTTACATTTTGATGAACTTTGCACCAACCTCAGTAGAATTCTAGGGGTGGGGAAGGTTTCCCACAAGACGTCTTTCCCTAGAACTCCCGATGACTGTTCTAAGGAAATCCGATAATAATTAATACAGCAGACATTACCATGACAAATAATGCACAATGGAGCTCCCGCTTAGGGTTTATTTTGGCCTCAGCCGGTTCCGCAATCGGCTTGGGCGCCATCTGGAAATTTCCATATTGGGCTGGTGCCAATGGTGGCGCCGCCTTCATTATTCCTTACATCGTATTCACGTTCACGATCGGTTTAGCCTTAGTCATGGCTGAAGTTGCGATCGGTCGTCGCGGCCGTGGTTC
>CAMYAA010000137.1 GCA_947253615.1 uncultured Sutterellaceae bacterium | reverse complement strand
GATCTACACACTGCATATCGTCGGCAGCGTCAGATGTGTATAAGAGACAGGTTACCGACCTGCTGCGCGGAGAAGTTCAGCCCAAAGAGTCGACCACGATACTTCGGATCGGTCCCGGCGGTTAAGACCGCCACGGTCGTCGGGGCAATCCCCGCAAAACAGAACCCGCCCAAGAAGCGAATTGCCGTAAAGCCCGTTAAATTGTCCGGAATCGCCTGTAACACACTAAAGATCCCCGCCGTAGCCAAACTCAAATAAAGCGTATTGCGGTAAGACCAACGCGTCCCTAAGGCACCCCACATCGGAGAGGAGATCATGGCGGCAATCCCCACGACCGAGAACACAATCCCTGTAATGAAGACCAACTTGTCCATATTGCCCTGAAGTTGCGCGATATAAAGCGGCATGATCGGCTGCACGAGATAAATCGTCATTTGCATCACGGCCGTCGTCACAAGCATGCGCATCACCAAGGGGTCACGCAATAACCACCACGTGGCTTGTTTTTCTTTCCCGGGCTCAGTCGCGGCGTTTTCCGAGGCTTCAAACGTTTTATGTTCTTCTTGACGTTCTTTCTTCACTTCCGGGATAAAGAAGATGTACAAAATCCCGACCGTGAGCATCGTTGCCCCACCGATATAAAAACTTTCACGCATCCCGGTGAGCTCAGCAATACTCCCCCCAATAAAGGGCCCTAAAATACCGCCGGCGGTCATAGCACTTTGGAAAATCCCTAACCAAAGGCCGAGTTTCTTTTTCGGAACAATACAACTTAAGATGGCGAGCGAGGCTGGAATAAAGCCCGAAGCAAACCCCTGGAACGCACGCACGAATAAAAATTGCCACACGTCCGTGACAAAGCCCCCTAACCCATAGGAGATGCCCAATAAAATCGCGGCACGAATGGCCATAATCTTCAGGGAATGCTTATCGGCCATGGCGCCCCAGATCGGGGCCATAATCCCTGAAATTAAAAAAGCGATCGAGAAACAAATCCCCGACCACAATTTCACATGATTCGAATCGACCCCTAATTCATTTAACAAATACATTGGCAAGAAGGGGACCAACATCGTATAGATCAAAGCGGCAAAAACCGAACCTACCGCTAAGATCGTGACCGTCACTTGCCAAGGTTGACGTTTAACAAAATCCAAAGACAACTTTCCCACGCTACCTATCCTTTCAACAATCTTTTTATGAACTTTTCCAACAATTTCACACGACACGTTCCCCAATGAAAGAAGGGAGGAATGTCTTGATCATCCTCCCTACTTGGGTACACCCCATGCTTACCGAAACTGACACCCAACCGATCTGGGGGGCATCGCTTTAACCTTGTGACCCTACGCCACGCCTTAAGAGACAGCGCAGCCACCGCGCTTATTCTTGAAAGAGCGTAAAGCGATCGGGAAAGAGTCGATTCACCAAATGCACCATTTGCTTCATGGGCGACTCTTCCGAGGTCAACAGTCTATTTTTGGTAGGCAAGTCCAAGGGCCGTGTCTCCCTTGAGATATCCACGCGACGGGTTTCGCCCGACCACAGGTCGGTATACGTTAACCCTTTAGCGACGACGTTTTGTGTCCAGTGTTCTTGAGTGATCGAGCGCTCTAAGCGGACGATCATCCGACAATGCATGGCTTCACCACGCTGTTGCATACTCGCTAACGACGAAAATCCGCTCTTTAAATAAAGCTTCGCGGGAATGCCGCGATCTTGAAGGGCGCTAACGAGCATCACATCCGAAGGAAACAATTGATCGGAAGACGCTTCGACACAGACGGGAGCAATTTCCGTATAGGGATTAGGAATACGCGCTTGTTTGGACGCCGAGTTATCCGTGGCACAGCCACTTAAAAGCCCCAGCGTACCGAGTAACCACAAGGACCATCGTGTCCCTTTTGAACGGATCATTGCGAAATTTCCTACCTAGCATTAACGCAGACGTGACTCTTCTTACAAAAAAGAATTAAGCATTTCATTCTACACAAAAGCGCACATGAGCGTCACCAGGGGGCCAATTTCAGACATCATCCGAAACGCTCTTTACCCGCAAAAACTCAACACCACGTTGATTTTCAGGTATCCTACGCCCAATACACTTCCCCCAACACTCTAATAAGGTTAGGTATGTCCAAAACGACTTCAGGTCAAGGTATTGCATTGTACAACCCACTGACCATCTCATTATTAACCCTTATCTTTACGCCAATCTTAGGCGGAACGCTAGTGGCCAAAAATTGGGATACCTTAAACGAACCGTTTAAGGCACGTCAAGCCCGTCGTTGGATTCGTACGACCCTCTTTTTAATTGTGGTCTATATCGTCGCGAATGTTCTCTTTGCCAACGAACCCTTGATGGAGTTCTCCGGCGTATACCTCTTATTTGTCATGTGGTTAGGGTGGTTTTTAACCACGGGGCTCGGGCAAATCCGTTTTGTGATGGGCGTACTTAACAATCGCTATACCCGCCTTTCGCTCTCGCGTCCGCTCTTTATTGGGGGCTTAGGCTGGGTGCTTTATACGATGGTGCAAATCTCGGTCAACATGGCCGTTCAGATTTTTGACATTCAGCCCCTCACTCAAGCGAAGGTCCCCGGGGTCACGATCAAGATCCCTGAGGGTCAAACCCAACCGGTCGTCATTCCAGATTCAACGAACGGGAAGGCCGCACCCGTGCTTGAAGTGCCTCAAAAAGACGCGCCTAAAGCACCGGCACAGTCCTAGCGCGCTTAGGGTTATCGTAATGGGCGTCCTTTCGGGTTTCTCACTACACTAAAAAGACGCCCTACGATTGGTCCTTTTTAACGTCGCTCAACCCTATGCCCAAAACCCTCGATACCACCTTTGCCATCCCCGAGCACAACGTTGCCGAGACGCACGTCCTCGACTTGTTGGGCGGGATGGTGCGTACGCGACCATTAAGTGGGGAAGAGGCCTACCAAAAACTGCTCGACTTAGAAGCGCGTGCCCAAGGCAATGACCCTCAAGCAAAAACGGATTACGCGCGATACCTACTCACGCACGAGCAAAATGCGACCAACAATCGTAAAGCCGTACGCCTTTTAAAAAAGGCCCTCCCGCATGAGCATCCTGAAACCCTCTACTTATGGGGGCTTGTTCTCATGCGTGGTCAAGGACAAACACGGCAACCCGAGGTGGCGCTGGAATTTTTTGAGCGCACCGCCCTGTTGGGACACGTCAATGCTCAAGCTGACTTAGAGCGCGCCCTCGCTGAAGGGATCGGCACCGAAAAAGATCCGAAAAAAGCCCTCTATTGGTATCGACTCGCGGGTGCAGCGGGGCACCACTTCAGTCAGCGTCAAGCGGGACTCGCTTATAAAAATGGGGAAGGCACCCCGGTGGATCGCCACGAAGCGAAAAAATGGTTAACGTTAGCGGCACAAGTGGCCGACCCGATTGCGCAATATGAATTGGCCCGCCTTTTTAGTGAGCCCAATGACGAAGAACACAGTCGCGAAGAAGCCGACAAGTGGTTACGTGAAGCTGCCCTCTCTGGGAAAATCAACGCCCAATATCGATTAGGCATTGCCTATTGGGTCGGACGTGGACAACGTGTGGATTTGCGGGAAGCCCTTCGATGGACATCGCGTGCGGCCGAAAATGGTGACACGCGTGCACTCACAACCCTCGCGGGGTTCTTTCAAACGGGGACCATTTTGCCCATCAATCGTTTTAAAGCCTACATTCTTTTAAAGGCCGCGAGTGCTCACGGGGACTTAACCGCCAAGAATTCGCTCCCGAGCCTAGATCGTCTTTTAACCTTTCGTGAAAAGCGAGAAGCCGCCCGCTTGGTACGCCACTATTCGGACCTGAAAAGTTTGGTGGAGTTAGTACTCCCCCGCCAAGATCGCTAATTTCTACCGAGGCCTTTTTGGGTTTTCTACCCCCTTAATGTGAGCACAACGCCAATTTTCTATAGGCACATTAGGGAAAAACCTAGAAGACACCACGATTTCGATTTTTGGGTTCAATTGATCTACCCCTTTTATGTTACACAATCCCAATTTGTCCCGTCTAAGTTCCTCGACTTTTGGATTCCTTATTACCCCTTTACCCCTTGGTTTGGCTGGCACGCACCGATCAACAAGACTATAATGAGCACTAGACTGAATTCCCATTCAAAAAATGAATATGTCCTCAGTTGTATAGGGTTAGTATCTAAGAGATTTCAATTTCCGCAATTCCTTTTATAAAAAAGGGTTTTGAGCTCAAGAATTTTCTATATCGACCAAAGAAAGACTGAGACACAATGGATTTCAATATACTCACAAGGTAAAATAAAAGTACAGACAGTGTTTTCCTTATTTCCTATAACGCTTGTCTGAGCCCAGAGATCCAGTGTAAAAAAGGATCTACGAATAAAAAAAGTAAAAGACCCCAAACTTTGGCAACTTTTACTTCACAAACCTATATTAGGAGCGTTCTATGAACCGTCTTGAACTTGTTGACAAAGTAGCACTGACCAATGGCATCTCGAAAGCCGAAGCTGACCGCATTGTGGTCTCCGTTTTGGACGAAATTATTCAAGCCGTGCGCCAAGGTGACGTGGTGACCTTAATTGGTTTCGGTACCTTTAAGGCCTGTCTCTTATACACATCTGACGCTGCCG
>CAMYAA010000136.1 GCA_947253615.1 uncultured Sutterellaceae bacterium | reverse complement strand
ACGAGATCTAGTACGGTCTCGTGGGCTCGGAGATGTGTATAAGAGACAGCGTATAGCGAAACGGGCTTTGTCTGTAAGGTTCCTCAAGGCAAGTATTTGGTGATGGGGGACAACCGTGATAACTCGCAAGACTCGCGTTACTGGGGCTTTATGCCGGAAGAAAACTTAGTGGGTCGTGCCATGTTTATCTGGTTCAATTTAGGGAATTTAGGGCGCATTGGCTCCTTTAAGTAAAACGATACAGGAAAGAGAAGAAAATGGAAAAACTTGAAGCGTTGGAAGCGCGTTTAGGCTATACCTTCAAGGATAAAAAGTTGTTGTTACGTGCATTGACGCATCGTAGTTATGCACAAGAACACAACGAACGTTTAGAGTTTTTAGGCGATTCGGTCTTAAATTTCGTGATTGGGTATGCGCTCTTTTTGCGTGATCGTCATTTCACGGAAGGTAAGCTCTCTCGCGTACGTTCGAACTTAGTGTGTGAAAAGACCTTAGCGGATTTGGCCGAAACGATTCCGATTGGTCAATATATTCGTTTAGGCGAAGGCGAAAAGCGTTCGGGGGGACTTCATCGCCCCTCGATCATGGCCGACAGTATGGAAGCGCTCTTTGGGGCCGTCTTTATTGACGGGGGTTTTGAAGCGGCGCAAGACGTGATTATGCGTTTGTACTGTCCGACCTTGACGACGTTAACGCCCGAAAACTTGAGCAAAGACGCCAAAACAATGTTGCAAGAATATTTGCAGTCGTTACATCTCGAGCGTCCTCAATACCGTATTGTCAATATCTCGGGCGCCAGTCATGCACAAACCTTTGAGAGTGAGTGTGTGATTAGCGAACTTGGCATTGTGACGCAAGGCCAGTCCACGAATCGTCGTGGGGCCGAACAAGCCGCCGCCAAGTTAGCGCTTGAACGCTTTAAGACCCACCCCTTGGCCAAGAAAAACGGTTTTGGCGGGTGTGGTTCTGAACCCCCGAAAAATAATCAAAGTTAAATTATTCCCATGAAGGAAACGCTATGAGCGAAAAGGAAATCAATAACCCGGAGCAGACCCCTGAGCTCGAATCGGCTGAGCCACAGTCTCCCGATGAGCTTGAGGCCATGCTCGCTCAACTGCCTGATCGTCAGACACTCAATGTCCCCGAAGGCTTTCGTTGTGGTTATGTGAGTGTGATTGGGCGTCCCAATGTGGGGAAGTCCACCTTAATTAATCACTTGATCGGGACGAAAGTCTCGATTACGAGTAAGAAGCCGCAAACCACGCGTGATCGCGTGTTGGGCGTGATTACTTATGATGATGCCCAATTTATTTTTGTCGACACCCCGGGGTATCAGACCCGTGTAGGTTCGGGGCTCATCCGTCGTATGAACGCCATGGTCCGTAAGAGCTTACGTGACGTGGATGCGGTCATTTTTGTCATTGAATCGCTTGGCTGGCGCGAAGCGGACTTAAAGGTGCTTTCGCTTTTACCGCGTGATGCCACCAATGTCATTTTGGCGATCAATAAGATCGACTTGATGAAGGATCGTGATCAGCTCTTACCGTTGATTCAAGATTCGATGACGCGATTCCCGTTTGCGGCGATTGTGCCTGTGTCGGCTGAAAAGGGTCGTCAAACGGACGATTTGTTAGACGAAGTCCGTCCGTTCTTACCCGAGAGCGCTCCGTACTTTGACGTGGATATGTACACGGACAAGTCGCCTCGCTTTATGGTAGCGGAAACGATTCGTGAAAAGGCCTTCCGTTTATTAGGCGACGAATTACCTTATGGGTGTGCCGTCACCATTGATAAGTGGGAAGAAGACGAGACGCATGCGACGATTATTGCGACGCTCATTGTGGAACGCGAAAGCCACAAGCCCATCGTAATTGGGGAAAAGGGCGCGAAGTTACGTGAAATCGGTCGATTGGCTCGTAAGGACGTTGAAGAACTTTTAGGCAAGCGTGTGCACTTAGAAGTTTGGGTTCGCGTTCGCAAGGGGTGGTCTGACGACGCCAAGGCTTTAAAGTCTTTAGGTTACGATTAATCCATGCAAGATAAGGTCCTTTTGGATTTGCTCCTTCGTCGTGTCGAAGGCAACCCGAAGTCCTTAGCCCGTCGGGATGCTGCCTCGACGCCGTTGGCGTCAGGGGCAGTGTCCGTTAAGTCACGTTTAGGGCGGGCCAAAACGCCATCTCAACAAGGATGGCGTGGCTGGCGATCCAGTCTGGATCGTCGTGAAGAAATTGAATCCCGTCTCAAAGGGACGTGGAAAGAAGCGAGTGCGATTCCGCACCGTGTCAACGAGCAATTCGGCTATATATTGCGCTCCTGGTCTTGGAGCGAAACGAGTCTAGTCCTAGACGTTCTCACGCAAGATTATGGTCGCGTCTTTTTGGTCGCCAAAGGGGCCAAGCGTCGCACCTGTGCGTATCGATCCTATTTAATTCCTTTTTGTCCTTTGCGTTTTTCCTGGTCGGGAAAAACGGAAGTCAAGCAATTGCGAGACGTTCAATGGATGGGGACTTGGGAAATTCGTTCTGGCTCCGCGTTGATGGCGGGGTACTATCTCAATGAGCTTTTGCTCAAACTGCTCCCGCGTGAATTTTGTCAATGGGGTCTTTTTGAACGCTATACCGAGGTGCTCTACGAGTTGGTGAGTCATCCCGAGCGGGATTTAGGGCCGCTTTTGCGTTCGTTTGAATGGGACTTCTTGAGTATGAGCGGGTGGCTCCCGAGTGTGCATCCTGCGCCCGAGACGCTCAGTGCCACGGACGATGTGGTTTATGTCGTGGATGGGGGTGAGCTCGTATCCAGACCGCGTTTTTCGGTCGAAGAGGGCATGTTTGCCTTTAGTCCCGAGGCGGTTCAAGCGTATTTGGCCGGGGCATTTGATCAAGCGCCTCATCAAAGTGCGTTTCGCGATATCGGGCGTGCGCTTTTAGAGAGTCATCTTCCCACGGGTGAACTTCAAGCCCGTCGTGTGCTCTCGGATTTAATCCGTGTTGCTCAAGTCGACCTTGAGCGTACTACAATGGAGTCTTCGGTTTTATCCGCATCCAAAGAAAAAACAGTTATGTCTTCAGAAAATTATCATCATCCTTTAGGTCCTGTCTGTGTCGATATTGCAGGGTTGACATTAACGCCTCATGAAATTGAACGCCTTAAACACCCGTTAACCGGGATGGTGATTTTATTCTCGAGAAACTATCAAAATCGTGAACAGCTCAAAGCGTTGACGGAAGCGATTCATCAAGCGCGTCCTGGGATTTTGATTTCGGTGGACCATGAAGGGGGCCGTGTTCAGCGTTTCCGTGAGGGCTTTACCGAAGTACCCGCGATGGGTGAATTACGTCGTCGCGACAAAGCGATGAGTCATATGGAAGCCGCCGGTCTTGTGTTGGCGGCGGAATTACGTGAATGTGGGGTGGACTTAACGTTTGCACCTGTGTTGGACGTGGACTATGGTCGCTCCAAGGTGATTGGGGACCGTAGTTTAGGCACAACGCCCTTTGAAGTGACGGAAAATGCCCGTGCCTTTATTAGCGGGTTACGTCAAGGCGGGATGGCCAGCTGTGGGAAGCATTTCCCGGGGCATGGTTGGGCCGAGGCGGATTCGCACGTGGCCTTACCCACGGACGAACGTCCTTTAGAAGAATTACTGCGTGATATGCGTGCCTATCGCAAATTGCCTGAGCTCGACTCGATCATGACAGCGCATGTGTCGTATGCCGCCTTTGATGGGGAATTAGCGACGTTTTGTCCGCGTTTATTAAAGGACGTGCTGCGTGATCGTTTAGGGTTTAAGGGTTTAGTGTTTTCGGACGACTTAACGATGAAAGCGGCGGCGGCGGACACCATTACGGAACGTGCGCAACGAGCGCTCAGTGCCGGGTGTGATATGGTGTTAGTTTGCAACGATCCTGACGCGGCCGATGAATTATTAGCGACGCTCGCGTGGGAACGCACCCCCGAATTTGATCGTCGTTTATCGCGTTTAGCGCCGATGAGTCCAGTGAGCTGGCGTTTGGTGAACTCCTCGCGAGAATTTTTAATGGGGACCTCGTCGATTGACGAGCAAACCAGCGTGCTCTAAAGGAGCCCCTTCATGATTATTACCTCGTTACTGGATACGGACCTCTATAAATTTACGATGCTCCAATGTGTGTTGCATCAATTTCCTGGGGCCGAAGTCGAGTATCGCTTTAAGTGTCGTACGCCCAATGTTCGTCTCGATGATTTGATTGAGGACATTGAGCGTGAAGTGGATCATTTGTGTTCGTTAACGTTCACGGATGATGAATTGGCCTACTTACGTGGTCTTCGTTTCATGAAGGCCGACACCATTGAGTTTTTAAGCCTTTTCCACCTCAAGTGTAAATACGTGAGCATTGTTCCGAGCGAGGATTTCGAGTGTGGGATTGATATTCACGTCAAGGGGCCGTGGCTTCATACGATTTTGTTTGAGATTCCGTTATTAGCGATTGTGAGCGAGTTGTATTTCTCGCGTCACTATCCCGAACTCGACAAAGACGAGGGGCATCGTCGTCTTTCGGAAAAGATGGCGTTACTCAAAGCCGAGCCCAACAATGAGGGGTTACGGATTGCGGACTATGGGACGCGTCGTCGTTTCTCCAAAGCCTGGCAGCGTGAAGTC
>CAMYAA010000135.1 GCA_947253615.1 uncultured Sutterellaceae bacterium | reverse complement strand
AAGGTGCAGAGCTTCTATCGGAAGGTAGAGAGTTACTTCAATCAAACGCCTTAGCACATGACGCTTTGGTTGAGGTTGTTCAATAGCAAAAACCCCCAATGATTGCTCACTGGGGGTTCAGATGGAGTTAATCGTTGAGCCGTTTAACGAGGTCGTTCATATCAGGGCGGTAATACCTCATTAGCATTTTTAGGTCTTTGTGACCTGTTTGTCGTGCCAATGACATAACGTCAAGCCTTGGGGCTCCGTCCTTGCCTGGGGACGCGGCCCAAGTGCAGAAGGTGGCTCGTCCGTCGTGAAAATTCAAACCCTCCTTAATGACGTTCCCTTTTGAATCAACAACAGGGCGAAGGCCCGCTTTGTCCCGTAATCTCCGCCATAACTGGTCTCGGTTTCCGCTTTTTATGCCCCAAATGTTTGGGGAAAAGCCAAGGCTTTCAACAATCGCCAAAATTTTTTCTGCCTTCTCATTCATCATAACGGTTCGTGAGGCATTGGTTTTTGTGGCCTCTTTTGGAATGTGGATAAGATTCCCTTCCCTCCATGACCGTTCAATTTGGAGAATTTCACCCGCCCTCATGCCCGTATTACACGAAAAAACAAACGCCAAGAAGGTCAATTGCATTTGGTCTTTCGGGGCGCTCCCGTCTTCGTATTTACAGGCTTCCATTAGGGCCTGAATTTCTTCGGACGTAGCTGTTCGCTCTCGGTGGGGGACTTTCTCTATTTTTTCGTGTCCTTTTGTTGGGTTTTTCAGAATAAAGCGCTTCTTTTCTGCCCAAGTAAAAAAGGCAGACAGGGTGTGTAACCGACGCTCAACAGAGCTAGGCTTGACCTTTCGACCGTTATACTCCCCGTTTAGGGTGCCTTGAATCCACTTGTTTATAGTTTCTGTGGTGATATTGCGAATCCCTATTTGGAATATTGGCAGCTTTGCGTCCGCCCTCAGTCGAGCGATACTATGACGATCTTGGCCAGTGTCTTCAATGAAGGCTTCTATCAGTCCCTCGATGTTTTTAAGCCCCTCACTCGACAAAGTGTTAACATTAACCTTGTTAATTTCCTCTTTGAAAATCCATTGCTTAGCGTCAGATTGTCGAGCAAATACCTTCGATTTGCGCTCTCCATGGATTAAGACTTGGGCTAAGAATTTCCCGTCTGTTTTCCTTTTTGTAATACTTCCCATGGCTGTCCTCTAGTTGCAATTAGGTTGCAGTGCCATGACAAATATAACAAAAAAGCGCCTATAGACGCCCTGAAAACAGGCTCAGAACCCTTATGAATTCGTTTGTGAACGCCTCTTTCGGGCACCAGTTTCCCACTCCCTCAAGAGATTGACTGATACGCGGTAATGTTTATGCATACCGCGTTTTTGTTTTTCTTGGCGGGATTCATGAAGGAACGCCGGGAAGCACCGTCTTCAAGGCGTTTGTGTTCAAACGGAGGATGTCCTCACGCGCGACGCTCAAAACCGTCTACACTATGAGCGTACGTCTCTTTTGGTTTTTAGGATTTTGAGGCCACCCGATGTTAGCCCCTTATCAATTTCATTATCGGATTGAACGCCGTCGTGACGGCACTTACCAAGCGGTATTCTTTCAACTCCCCGAGTGTCATTGTGCGGCTCGTAGTCTCGACGCGCTTTTCGCCTCCTTAGAGGACGCGATTGTCAGCGCACTAGAAACCCGCTTAGCGCAAAAAGAACCGTTACCCGAGTTCGAACGCGCCCACGCCGGCGAAAACACCCATACCCTCAACACCACGCATATGCTCAAACTGCAAATGCACGTGGCGCTCGCCGCTCGAGAATGGAGTTTAATGGAGTTTGGGCAGCGTTTAGGGTTACGCCCCCAAGAAGTGACGCGCTTATTACGTCTGTCTCACCCCACGAAAATCGATCCCATTATGGAAGCGTTACAGGTGCTTGGTGTTCAAATCCAATGGAACGTGAGCTTAACAGAATTCCCGCCCGAGTCCTATCGCTAAGGGGTGAGAATTCGAAAAAAGGGCAACGAAAGGTTGCACCCTTCCCAAAACAAAACCCACCGAAACGGTGGGTTTTGTCATAGAAACGCTATTGGGCACTAGGCCTTCGGCGGCATAGGTTCAGGGATCGTGGGATTGACTTCCCCCGTCGCCTTTTCGTTATTAACAATACGGATCGGCACTTCTTCCGCATCCACATAACGCAAGTTGACATCCAATTGATTGAACGGAATTTCAATGCCTTCCTTGGCAAAGCGTTCCATACAGGTCAACGCAATGTCCGTCTTCAACGAGGCCGTCCCATTGGCCGGATCCACCACCCAGAACCCTAAGGTTAAGTTCACGGAGGAGTCCCCAAAGTTGTCCAAATAAGACCACCCACGACGCGACGTATCAATACGCGGACGCGGTGCGTTGGCTTCTTCGGCCATGATCTCTAAGGCACGACGAATGTTTGCGCCGTAGCTCACCCCAATCGTGACGTTTTGAACCGTCGCTTCTTCCGTGTAGGAATGGTTCTGCACGGCGGAGGTCACAAAGTACTCGTTAGGCACAATGTTTTCCACCCCGGCAAAGGAGCGGACCACCGTAAAGCGGGTGTTGATTTGCGTCACACGACCGCGGAAGTCCGCGACCGTCACTAAGTCACCAATCTTGATGGAGCGATCGAGCAAGATGATAAAGCCCGAAATGTAGTTCGAGGCAATCTTCTGTAAGCCAAAGCCTAAGCCCACACCGACCGCGCCCCCAAAGACCGAGAGAACCGTTAAGTTAATCCCCACCGAGCCCAAGGCAATGATGACGCCTAAGATGATGAAAACGATCGAAATGACACGGTTTAAAACCACTTTGAGGTTGGGCGACAAGGAACCAATGTTGTTCACCAATTGATGCACTAAGTGCGCTAACCAATTGGCAATCCCAATCGTTAAGAGCACCGTGACAATCGCCAAGATCAACGTCCAAATCGTGAGACTCCCGCCCCCGATCGGAATCGCCGTTTGATCCAAGTACGTCACGATGTCTTCTAAAACCCCCATGATCTTCAAGACGGCCACGACCCAGAACGCGATCGTAAACACACGACGCATCCCCGGGGTAATCACGTTCTCACCCGTGATGACCGTCAAGAACCCTAAGCACAAGCAGAGCAAGGCATACGCAAAGAAGAGGCTATAGGCCAAACGTAACACCACCATCGAAACGGGGCTATACCCGAAGACGGAGACCATCACGTAGGCACCAATGGCCAAAACCACCCCGGACAAGAAGGAGAAGGAGACGTTGGCAATAAAGGCTAACCCCAGACGCTTAAAGTAAGCGCTCATGGCGGTGTTGCCCGGTTCAGGTAAATACGACAGACAGACGCGACGAATGCGCTTACTGAGGAAGAGCCCCACAAACACACTGACAATCACAATGAGTAACTGCAAGCCAATGTCTTGCCAGGCCCATTGATGTAAAAGCGCCGCGATATTTTCTTGTAAATACGTACCTGCCTTTTGTAAGGAGTTAGAACCTGGGGTCGAATGTAACCCTAAGGCACTCGCTACCCCTTCCGAGTTTGGAGTGGTCATATCGGAATTCTCTTTATTCTGAAATTTATAGTCAAAAAAAGGCCGAACGCTAATAAGAACGTTGTTCTCGTTAACATTTCGACCTATTGTAACGCGTCAGTACCGACGGGATTACTTCTTGGCTTCTTTGGATTTGACCAAATCAATGATGCCTTGCGTGCCTAAGCTGTCGTACGTTTCGAACGGCTGGCTGATCCAAGGACAATCTTCAAAGTATTCCACGTACCAATCAGGCTTGATCACCGAATGACCCTTCCACCAAAGGACGGCCACACGGATTTCCGTGATCTTAGGATGCGAGGCTTTCAAATGCTTGATCACGTCACGGATCGTCACACCCGAATCCACCATGTCGTCCACTAAAAGAACGCGACCTGCTAATTCTTCACAGCCCGTAATGTACTTGGCGATATTGAGTTCGGCTTGAACCGTGCCCTTGGCTTCGCGATACGAGCTCGTCGCCATGATCGCTAAAGGCATATCGTAAACGCGGCTGAAAAAATCGCCAGGGCGCATACCACCGCGCGAGAGACAAAGAAGGCTGTCAAACTGCCAGCCGCTTTCCGCGACGTTGGCAACCAGCTTTTCATTGAGGGCGATGTACTCGTCCCAGGTGTAGGCAATAGTCGACATAGAACCTATTTCACTTGATGTTAAAAAGCAAGGCCTCTCTCTAAGAGGAATTGCTTATGTAACCAACTAAAACGATGATTTTAACCCAATAAAAAAGCTTATGGGGTCAAAAAGGAAAACGAGCGACGATTTTTTGGAAAAAGTCGCTCGTTTATTTCATCGCGTTCGTTTTTTGTGGTTTAAAAACCAAACTTACGCTTCAAACGGATCCGTATGAAGAATCGTCTGAGCACGGTCAGGACCCGTGGAGACCAAAGCGATCGGGCAGCCGGCCACTTCGGATAAGCGCGTCAAGTACTGACGAGCCGATTCAGGGAGGTCTTCCCACTTCGTCACACCAAAGGTGCTTTCCTTCCAGCCCGGGAATTCTTCATAGATCGGTTCGCACTGGGCAAGCGCAGCCGCACCCGAAGGCATCGAGGTGATCTTCTGACCCTTGTACATGTAGCCCACGCCCAACTTGACC
>CAMYAA010000134.1 GCA_947253615.1 uncultured Sutterellaceae bacterium | reverse complement strand
CGAGATCTAGTACGGTCTCGTGGGCTCGGAGATGTGTATAAGAGACAGATTTCAGGGTGATTGACCGGGGCAAAGCTCGTAAACAACCCATGGTCATGATATTTACGCTCTAATTTTGAATTACTAAAGTCATCGTCATCTTGACTAATAGAAATCACCTGAGCGGTACCGGTTTTGCCAGCCACACTATAGGGGGCGTCTTTAAAGACCGAGCGTGCGGTTCCGATGCGTGTGACATCGTGCATCCCATCAATGACGGCCTGAAGATTTTGTGGCTTCAGCTTAATGACATTGGTGGGCTTATCAAACAATGTTTTGATTTTATTGGTGATGGGATCGATGACCTCCGTGACTAAGTGGGGAGTCATCACCACCCCACGATTAGCCAAGGTCGCGGTTGCATGAGCGAGCTGCAACAGGGTGAAGGAGTTATAGCCTTGCCCAATCCCAATGGAGGGCGTATCCCCGACATACCACGGTTGCTTTAAGCGTTTTTCTTTCCAGGCTTTGTTAGGCAAGATACCTTGTTGTTCCCCAACTAAGTCGATACCTGTTTTTTGACCGAACCCCCAGGGCACCATGAAGTCATGGATCGCATCAACACCGAGTTGAGTCGCTAACCAGTAATAATAAACGTCCGAGGAGATAGCAATAGAGCGTCGTAACGCAAGGGGCCCCTTGGCTGTTCGTGCCATATCGCGGAATTTATGCTTCCCAACGTTAAAAACGCCCGTGTCATTCAAAACATAGTCTGCGGTTGTTGCGCCGAGCTCCAGACCTGCCAGCGCCATAAAGGGCTTGTAGGTCGATCCAATCGGATATAACCCACGCATAGCACGGTTCAGTAACGGTTTACGCTTAGAGGTGTTGAGCTCATTCCAGGAAATCGGATCGATCCCGCCAGGGAAAAGATTAGGGTCATACGTTGGCATTGAGACAAACGCCAAGATTTCACCGGTCTTGGGTTGAATTGCGATCACAACACCTTTATGGTTGCCCATCGCCGCTTCAGCAACGCGTTGAAGATTCATATCAATCGAAATCTTTAGATTGCTCCCCGGTTTGGCCGGACTTAAATCTAAAGAGCGAACGGCATGCCCTCCAGCGGTGACTTCATAGGTTTCATGACCAGGAATGCCGTGCAGTAGGGATTCGTAGCTACGTTCGAGCCCCACCTTGCCGATTTCACGTTCCCCTTCATAATTGGCTAAAACGCCTTCGTCTTTGAGTCGTTCTTGGTCACGTTGAGAGAGTGAGCCAATATAGCCAAGGAAGTGTGCCCCAGTTGAGCCTGAGGGATAGACACGATGTTCACGCTGAGCAATGGTGACGCCAGGAAAGCGCCATCGTTGTCCCACAAACGTGGCCACTTGTTCGTCCGTAAGATCTTGTTTGATCGGGATAGAGTCTAAACGATGCAAGTCTTCGCGCAATCGTTTAAATCGACGTCGGTCCGCTTTGGTGATGGGAATGATTTGATTGAGTTCATCAATCGTATCGTTGAGATTTTTGACTTTATCAGGAGTGATCTCTAACGAGTAAGCCATGACATTTTTCGCAATGACTTCGCCATTGCGATCAAGGATTAAGCCACGGGCGCCTTGAGTGGTAATGGTTACCGTACGATTCTTTTCGGCGCGTTCGGTGTAGGTGTTCTGACTAATGATTTGTAGCCAGGCCAAACGTCCTAAAAGAATGAGAAATAAAAGAAAAATGAACCCAAACGCAAACACTAGACGTTGGCGAAATGGGCGTATTTCCTTTCGTTGTTCTTTAAAGTCTAATCGCATGAGTCTGAGAGCCTACAAATCTTCTTTGGGGCGCATATGACGCTGCGGGAAGGACAGAGCCAAGCTAATCACAGGCCATAAGATCGCACCTGTGAGGCTTTGGAAAAACCAAGGAATTCCTGGCCATAACCCATCAAACCATAAGCGAATTAATAAAACGACAACTTGGGCAATTAATAAAATCGGGAATACATGTAATGCCTGCCCCACGAGGTTAAACCACGGCAGACGACGATGCATGAGAAAGGCGAGATAGGCTAAAACGACGTAGCTCAAGGATTGTTGGCCCAATACACTGCCGTTGTGAACGTCCATTAGGAGGCCACAAATAAAAGCAATGGTCATACCGACGAGTCGAGGCTGATGGACAGTCCAATACACCAAGGTTAAAGCCATTAAGTCCGGTAGCCAAACAATATTGGAGTAACTCTCGGCCAACGAAAGTAAATAACTCACGATAAACGTGAATAAAATCCATAACGGATGGGCTGGCAAAGGCAAATGGCGAGAGTGACCACCCGTACTATGATTCGGTAGGGATAAGGGGGACTTGCTCATTGTTTTAACTTGCGCTTGTTTGTATTGTTATCTTCGGGAGCTAACAATTCCGTTGTTGGTTTAGGATTGGCGAGAAGGACCGTCACAAAACGGAAATCATTCATTGGCGTCGAAGGATCGACGCTAACAGCTTGATAGGTTTCTCCAGGTTTATGACTCTTGGAGACAATTGTCCCCACCATGATGTTCGGCGGGAATAAATGATCAAGTCCTGAGGTAATCAGTTTGTCGCCGACTCGAATATCGTCTTCAGGGAGTACGAACAATAGGTCAATCAGATGTTCACCCGTGCCAGCCACAATGAACTGCTTACGAGTTCGCTCATTACGGACCGCAAGGCGTTGCCTATGGTCGGTTAGAAGAGTGACTTCGGATTGATGCTGCACCGTTCGAGAGATTTGGCCAATGACGCCATGAGCCCCAATCACGGGCATACCCACTTCAACCCCGTCTTTTGATCCAATATCAATGATGAGTCGATGCGTAAATTGATCGGGCACGCGTCCAATGATCTCACCGGTCTTGATCGCATTTTCGCTGCGAGGCACAGCGGCGAGTAACTGGCGCAAGTGCTCATTCTCTAGCTGAAGTTCGTTAAAACGTCCTAATTGCAGCTTGAGTTTTTCATTTTCAAGAGTCAGCGCGTCATTGTTATTTTTCAATCGAATTTTGCTAACAAAATAACCTTCCGATTGATTGAAAGACTCAAAAGGCATCGAAACGAGCTGAACCACAGGGGTGGTAAAGCTAACGATAGTACTTCTAAAACTTTCTAATGTGCGTAAACGACCGTCAATCAATATGAGGACGATCGAGATGACGACATAAAAAATAAAGCGAATGCGCGCTGATATTCCTTGCCGGAATAGCGGCGGAGGACCGTATTCCATAGATATCGTTAGCCAGCAGCAAAGGCCGTGTGGAGTTTATCCATGTTTTCTAAAGCGATACCACAACCTTTAACCACGCAGTTCAAAGGCTCTTCAGCGATATGCACAGGCAGCCCCGTTTCTTCCTGAGTAACTGATCAAGGTCACGCAAGAGAGCACCACCACCCGTAATCATTAAGCCGTGTTCAGCAATGTCAGCCCCTAATTCAGGCGGGGTCTTTTCCAACGCATTTTTAACCGCAACGACAATCTGATTTAATGGTTCAGAGAGCGCTTCTAAAATTTCATTGGAGTGTACCGTGAAGGTACGTGGCACACCTTCGGCGATGTTGCGACCCTTGACTTCAATTTCAAGGACTTCGGAGCCCGGGAAAGCAGAGCCAATTTGCTTCTTAATGATTTCAGCAGTCGGTTCACCAATGAGCATCCCGAAATTACGACGGATGTAATTAATGATCGCTTGGTCAAATTTGTCGCCACCCACACGAACAGAGCCCGCGTAGACCATGCCACCTAACGAAATCAAACCGACTTCAGTGGTACCCCCACCGATGTCAACAACAAGAGAGCCAGCCGCTTCATTGACAGGCAAGCCCGCACCAATGGCAGCAGCCATCGGTTCTTCAATTAAAAATACATCAGAGGCACCGGCGGCTAAGGCGCTTTCTTTAATAGCACGACGTTCAACTTGGGTCGAACCACAGGGCACACAAATAATGATACGCGGGGAGGGTGCCAAGAGACGGGAAGGACTAGCCATGCGGATAAATTGCTTGAGCATTTGTTCCGTCACGGTAAAGTCAGCAATCACACCGTCTTTCATCGGGCGAATAGCAGTAATATTGCCTGGTACACGACCTAGCATCTGTTTGGCAGCCTTACCAACGGCATGAATCGTGGTTTTCCCGTTAGGACCGCCTTCTTGGCGAATGGCCACAACGCTTGGCTCATTCAAGACGATCCCTTTACCGCGCTGGTAAATTAAGGTATTGGCTGTACCAAGGTCAATCGCAAGGTCATTGGAAAAATAATTACGGAAAAATCCAAACATGTCGGTCGTTCTTTTTTGGAAGTGGAGTTGAAAGGTTACGAACCCCTTTATTCAGTATTCATTTACTCGAAGTAATGGGGTAAGCATACCTCCTAGTTAATTCAATAATGATAAACTAAACCTCCATCTACTGGAGCATGAACACCCCTATATGTTCACATCTCTTTGCGATTTTGTGATGTTTTTGGGGGTATTCGTGTTTTATATCTATCTACCCACAATTAGAGAATCTCATTATGTCTCTGTCTACGGACGATATCCTTCGTATTGCAAAGCTAGGATGCATTGAACTGACTCAAGAGCAAACAGACGTTGTGCAAAATGAGTTGAATCTGTCTCTTATACACATCTGACGCTGCCGACGATATGCAGTGTGTAGAT
>CAMYAA010000133.1 GCA_947253615.1 uncultured Sutterellaceae bacterium | reverse complement strand
GTATTAGGGGGTTTTCTTTTGCCTGAAAAAAAACAAAAGGCCCGGATTTCTCAACATCCCGGATAGTCGGATGCCAATACTCTTGAGGGCCGTATAGGGGTGAGCCCACTCGGGGCTCGAAATCGATTTCGTACGTCTATTATTGCAGAATTCGTGGGGGTTTGGCCATACGAGCCATGGGCGAATCGTCTTCCCCTTCACAGAGGTGATCTAACGCCTCGGTGTTATCTAACACGTCATCGTCGTCTTCGCTCACGATCTGATCGGCAATCTTCAAGAAGTCTGGGACGATCCCTTCGGTACTCGTCGACTCAACCTCTTCAAAGTCTTCGGGCGTGGATTCACGCACGGAAAGCACCTTGATTTCAAACTGTAAACCAATCCCAGCGTAGGGGTGATTTTGTTCTAAAACGACCATATCGTCACCGACATCGGTCACAAACCAGGGACGCGGACTCGGGCGATCCACCTCGGCACTCTCGGGCAATTCTTCAGCCTTAAAGCGACGACCCACCTGCACACTCATCGGATCCTCAAACTGAGTGATCGGCACGATAATCAACGATTCTTCATCGTACTCACCAAAGGCTTCTTCTGGTTCGAGCTTGATGAAGAACCCTTCACCCGCAAAGCGCCCTTCTAAGGCCGCTTCGAGTTTCGGGAAAATGTCACCATAGCCTTGGATGTACGTAAGGCCTTCGGGTGGCGTTTCTTCAAGAATGCGCCCCGTCATATCGGCCATGCGAACAGAAATCGTGACGACACGATCCTTTTGTACACTCAATCCCATCTTAAATATTCCTTGTTGACGGTGAAAACACCATGCGTTTTTATTGATGACGTTGATTTTAGCGCAAGGGTCCGTGAAAACGCGAACATTCGCACCCCTCAATCGATCCTTGGATAGGGAGCCCCCTCACCGTCGCCCTTGAAAAACAAGAGCCCCAACGGCATTAAGACCGAAAAAGGCGGCAGGATATACGCAATCACCCAGCCCCCTGAGAGCCCCGCATCGTGCAAACGACGTACCGTGAGCGCAAACAACCACATGACCCCAATGGCTAACATCATGGGGGCGAGCACATTTTCAAAGGTCCAATCGACTCGCGCGGAATCAAGCGCCTCAGCGACAACACTCATCACTGTATCGAGGAGCCCCAAGGCGAGCACCCACACCAAGAGTTCTTTGGCATAACTCCCTCGGGACTGTCGAGCTTGAAACACCCACAAATGCTCAGCTAACGTCAACCACGCGTCATTGTTGGGTTGAATACGCATCACACGAATCCCAAAAACAAATAGCCCTCAACCGTGAAAACGATCCGAGGGCTATCGTTGATCCGTCAAACGGAGAATTAACGAAGCTGTTGCGCTAAGAGCGTCAAGATCTTCGAAGCCACACCCGTCTTATCGGGTTGACCGTCCGGCCCTAAGACCTTCACATCCGTCATCGAACCGTTTTCATTCATTTGAATACGATACTGCGGAATGGCCACGGCCTGATTGGACTTAAAGACCTTTTCAAAAATACCGCGTTCAGCCTTCATCTTTTCTTCGTACTGAGCGTCGAGGTAGTTCACCAAGAAGTAACCCGCCGAACGATCGCGGTCAGCCACGTCAAAGCCCATACGGTCGAGCACTAAGCCCATCGTACGCCAGGCGCGGTCAAACGGTTCGTTGATCTGAACGGAGGTTAATTCACCCGTCTGAGCCTTCACCGGTTCGCTCACCGGCTGCTGCGGCGTGACGTCTTGAACCGGTAAGTTCTTGGCATCTTCCACGGCATGACGCACCGTCGGATTGAATTCGTTTTCAATGCGGATCGCTAAGCGACGAAGCATTTCCACTTCTAACATCGGATCCGTCGGACCTGGGACCCACTTACTCGTTTCTTTGTTCGAGCCCGTTAAGACTTCTAACATCGAACGCTGCGTGATGTAGATATCACTCGTCCCATCGGGATTACGTTCAATACGGCAACGGTACTGATCGCGTTCACCCGTGGAGTACGCAAAGTCAATCACCTTACCTAAGGTCTTACGAATAATGTCTTGCGGGAGCTTGGCCTTGTTTTCAGCCCAACCCGTTTCTAAATAACCCGTCTGAGCGTCGTCCTTGACGATCGACAAACCTTGTTGGGCCCAGAAATCTTGCACCACCGGCCAGAGCTGCGAGGCGTCTTCCTTGACGTGGAGCCAACGGGTTTGACCATCCTTCATCAACGTCGCAATTTCGGTGCGCTGAATGACTTTCCCTTGTTCCGCTTGAACTTGACCAATGGCGGCTAAGCGTGCCGCTTCTTGGTTGGCGCTCGCCACACCCGTGCGAACCGGCACTTCAAAGCGATTGGTGGCGGGTAACGCAGCCAAATCGGGCGGAATTTCTAAATTACTTTGCGATGCAGCCGCATCGTAGCGAACTTTATCTTGATTAAAGTCCAGACCTAAAGAGGAGCACCCGGCTAAGGCCAAGGCGGCGGGACACAAGGTCACAATGCGCAATAAACGCTTGTTCATAGAAGTCCTTCAATATTTAATTAGCTGTCTCGTATGCATGGCGTCGGGTTGGGTTAGACGCCCTGCAAAGTGATATCTGTGAGAGTTTAGCAAAGTTCACAGGTTTTCGGGATTCTCGAATCCCCTTGATCAAGGTTTTCGCCAAACAATGCGAGCTACAAACGTCTCGCCTTCCGTTTGTGTTTCTTCATAGGCGACAAGCTCAGCCTCAGGGGACATCAAGCGATAGAGCTCACCGGGTTTTAACACATGGTCGGGATTGCGAGGACGCCCAAAACGTTCGGTATTTTTGGTCGTGAACGTTTCCATAATGAAAAGCCCACCCGACTTCAACGTTTCATAGTACGTACGAAAGTGCGGACGATGGAGATAGTTCGTAATCACGATCCCGGCGAGCGAGTTGGGTTCTAAGGGCCAAGGGCCGTTTTCCACATCCGCCTCCAAGAGTGTCACCGTGGGAACCGATTCAAACGCCTTCATCCCATCGATTTCTCGATCGATGGCAATCACGGGGTAGCCCAAGAGCGTCAAATAAGCCGTATGGCGTCCACCTCCGCACGCGAGGTCTAACACCGGGCCATCAACGTCAATCGCGCCTGCCCAACGACGAACCCATGGACATGGGGCCGTGCAATAGTCCAAAGCTTTTCCAGTACAGGTCGTTTTAAACACAGCGTCTCCTACAAAATTTCCAAAATACTTTTGAGTCCGAGGGGTAAGGGCTCTTGCGCGCCCGGGGTGGGACGCATCCCCTCCAATCGATGAAAGTCCGAACCGGTGCTCGCATATAAATCATAAGCGAGCGCACGGCTTCGATAGTACTCCGTATGGTTAGGGCTCTGCGAGCCCGAGGTGACTTCAATTCCATCGCCACCGAGCGCTTTAAACTCACTCACCAAAGCCTCCTTATGGGCCTCACTCGTGTAGTTATAGCGTCCAGGGTGCGCAATAATGGCCACCCCACCCGCCCGATGAATCCAATCCACCGTCATTTTGAGCGAGGGCCAATCCGCCTTCACATACGCGGGACCTTGATTCCCGAGATACTTTTTAAACGCTTGATTGCGCGACTCGACCAGGCCCTCGTCTAAGAGCACCGTCGCGAAGTGACTTCGGGAGATAAACGCGGTACCGGCCAGTGCATAAGCCTTTTCATAAGCGTTCTCGCAACCCAAGGCTTGTAAACGCTCGCCCATGGTCTTCGCACGACGATCTCGACGCTCGCCTTGACCCGCGAGAAACGCCAAAAAGTCGGCATTCTCAATATCGACGCCAAGCCCCACGATATGAACGTCCATATCGCTCCAGAGGGCCGTGATTTCCACCCCGGTGATGAGACGAAGACCGAGTTCGTTGGCACGCTCTTGGGCTGCCTTGACCCCATGAACCGTATCATGATCCGTGAGGGCCATCACACTGACGCCCGAGGCATGGACAAAGTCCACGAGTTCACGCGGGCTCATCGCGCCGTCCGAGGCCGTGGAATGCATATGCAAATCGATCGTCATCGTAGCAAGTATCCCTCTCAGAAAAAAAATCTCGATTAACAGCATACGTGAAAATCGACATAGTCACTTGCATTGTATACAGTTCTTCACGTTTTTTAAGAGGAATCCCAAGGGAGAGCGCCTCCTCTAAGGAATACCCTACTCTTTGGGTGCAAAACGAGTACAATCAAGCACATTCCCATTACACATCTCTTATTACGAACTATGACTGACGCTCTTCAAAAAATTTATTGTGAGTCGGCCGTGGCCCGTGCTTTGACGGTCACGTTAGACGAGGCTTTTCGCGAATCCATGGCGCATCATGATTGGCCCTTAGCGGTGCGTCGTTTCGTGGGTGAAGTCTTAACGGCTGGCGTCTTGGTGCGAGGCACGATGGCCTATCGTGGTCCCACGGTCATTCAAATCCAGGGGGATGGTCCCCTTCGTTTAGTGATTGCGGAAGTGGATGAAAACTTCCGATTCCGTATGTGTGCCATGATGGAACCGGGCGCAAAGATTGACGATAACGCGTCGATGGAAACGTTAGTCAATGCCCATGGTCAAGGGCGTTGCGGTTTAATTCTTGAAGATCAAGATTCCGAGTCCCAACCCTACCAAGGCATTGTGCCTGTCTCTTATACACATCTGACGCTGCCGACGATATGCAGTGTGTAGAT
>CAMYAA010000132.1 GCA_947253615.1 uncultured Sutterellaceae bacterium | reverse complement strand
GTATCACCACGCTTAAACGCGTGGGCGTTCCCAGCGCTTAAAGCGAGGTTTGTAGGGCCGTTACCCCCACAAAGACGCTCAACAAAATCGCCTCGGCCACAAAGACGGGCAATAAGGTTTTACTAAACGAGGCTTTGAAATAATCCACCGAGAGCGTTAAGCACACGTGCGTGGGCGTGAGCATTTGGCCCGCGACCCCAAAGACCATGGCCACCCCGACCCAATTCAAGTTACCCGGGGTCATCATCGCCACGATCGGCATCACGATAGCCACATGGCCTTGGCTCATCCCCGTCAAGACCCCAACGAAAAAGGCGATCAAAGCAACCACCATCGGAAACGGTAAAGCGCTCGAGCGAAGCACGTCCACGAGATGCGCCAAGGTACCGGTGCTTGTGAGCATCGCGATAAAAAACAAGATCCCGAAGATATTCAAAATGAGCTTCCCGTCAAAGGCTTCTTTAAAAGTCGCCAAGACATTCACGCCACGGCCTCGCGCGTACAAAATCGGGAACATCCCAAGGACCACCACGCCCATGGCGACGGCGGCACTCATATTGAATAAAAGCATCAACACCACACTCACGGCCACGGGGGCAATGGCCAAGACGATATCACTCAAGTGGCCTTCGGCTTGGCGCGAGGCGGCCTTTAACTGCGCTGCCTTTTCGGGGGAGACTTTAATCGGACGAATCAAAACAATCCACCCCAAGAGGAAGGCGAGGATCGAGAGCCAAAAGAGATGGAGCACCAAATCGCCCACGTTAATTTTGGCGATAGCGCACCCCAAAATCATCCCGGGGATAATGGGCGAGGCGAATTCAAAAACGTGACGAAACCAGAAATTAATCGCCGCCCCATGATGTGGTGCCACGCCCAATGGCTCTGCGCCCTCTTTGACGATCGGGGCCGAAAAACGTGCCCCACCGATGGAGGGCAACAGTCCCAAAAACGCAGGCATGATCGCGAGCGTGAGTCGAGGAGAGCAAATTTGACCTAACGCGCCGAGCATTTTCGAGAGGGTTTGCGAGCGGCGCAATTGCACCTCAAGGCACATCACAAAATAAAGTGCCAAGAGTAATGCCCACGTACGCTCACCCAAAAGGGTTTGTCGAAGACCACTTTCTAAACTCGCCCAATGCGGACTTTCCATCCCCCATACCAAGATCGCAGCGGCAAACATGGCCACCCCAATGGGCTGATGAAAACGTAGAAGAATAACGATCGCGGATAACGCGAGAAATAGCGTGAGAAAAATCGACATAAACACAGGCCTCGAGGTCAAGAGGCGCAGTTGAAGGTGAGAGGAAGGGGGCCTAGGCCCTCGTTATGAACGTTATTTTAACGAGCTCAGCGACGTGAGAAAGCAAAAACGAAGCGAAACCCGCGTGAGTATCGCTTCGTTAGTCACTGAGCATTCTGAGTCGAGAACCGAGCTAGGACGAGGACGATGGGCTCCCCGTCTTGGCCGCCTCCTTGGGCGTGGCGTCCTTGGTCGCGGCGTGAGCGGCGCCCTCCGCGTTTGCTCGAGCTTTTGCGCGTTCTTCCTCGCGCACTTTTAACGCGGGGAGCAACGCCCAGACATGTTCAGGCAAAGTGGACTTATCGCGCTCTAATAAGTGTCCCATGGAGAATTCACAACCGCACCAGAGTTGGTTATAGAAGTCCCCTTCTTTCAACAATTGGCTTCGACGCTCTTGTAAGCCGCCCTTTTTCCAATCGCGATCCCAGTACTCGACCTCGGGGCCCACCTTTGCTGCCGCCTCCAAAGCCGCTTCGCGAATTTGTTCCAAGCGTTTCCAACGCGAGCCCGCTAAGGTCGTGGTGAAATAACGAATACCGAGCTCTTTAGCCATCAAGGCCGTAGCTTGCATACGCACACCAAAGCAGACGCGACAACGCGCGCCACGTTCTGGTTCGTTTTCCAACCCTTTAACGCGTTCGAGCCACATTTGGTGATCGGGATCCGCGTCCACAAAGCGCACCCCAAGATTCTTACAGTAGCGTACCGCTTCGTTTTTACGTAAGAGATACTCTTCGTGCGGATAAATATTGGGGTTGTAGTAAAACACCGTCGGTTCATAATCGTTGACCAATAACCATTCCAAAATGGCCAACGAACACGGTGCACAACAACTATGTAATAAAACGGGGGTAGCCACGAGCAACTCCACTCTTAAAAAAGCGAAAGGGCAACGGATGTCGCCCTAACGAGGTTTTCTTAAAAACGCTTGAGTTTAATCCCACCCAAGAGCGCCGCGACCGGACGTTGCTTGGGTTTTTCGGGCTCGAAAATCTTGAGCGTATCCGAATCGTTATAACGCGGGGGGCGTTCACGATACGGGGTATCAAAAATCGAATCACGATAGCGATAGGATGGCGGCACATAAGCGCGAGCGCGTTCACGGGCGAGCATTTCGTCCTCGGGCGTATCCACGCGTTCGCGATCACCATCACGATCGCGGCGAGAGCCATGGCTCGAACCCGACGATTGGCCACGACGCAAGTCACGGCGCGCCCCACGCGACAATGGACGCAAGGGCTGCACGTCGAACGTTTGTTTCGTGAGTTTTTCGATTTCGGTGATGTTCTTTTCGTCACCCTTACCACTCAACATAATGGCCAAACCGTGCGAGCCTGCGCGACCGGTACGACCAATACGGTGGACGTAGTCTTCGGCGCAAAATGGCACGTCGTAGTTAATCACCACGGGCAATTCTTTAATATCGAGTCCGCGAGCAGCCACGTCGGTCGCGACTAAAACGTGAATCGCGCCCATCTTGAAGCCTTCTAAGGCCGCCTGGCGTTCTTCTTGCGTTTTATCCCCATGAATTGCATCGGCATTGATGCCCACACGTTCGAGGGTGCGCGTTAAATAGCGACAGGTATTCTTTGCGTTCACGAAAACAATCACCTGTTTCATCGGTTGATTGTCTTGTCCGCGGTTTTTCAGAATATCGATTAAGACGTCGAGTTTTTCGGACTCTTGAACGCTAAAGACTTCTTGAGTGATGTTTTCGCTCGTTTGATTTTGTCGAGCGACTTCAATCAACGTCGGATGATCTTTTAAGAACGTCTTGGCTAATTTTTTAATTTCGGGTGAGAACGTTGCCGAAAACAACAAGCTCTGACGCGATTGCGGTAAGCATTCGAGAATACGCGAGATATCGGGCAAGAACCCCATATCGAGCATACGGTCAGCCTCGTCCAAAACCACAATTTCCACTTGGTTTAATTGGACATTACGGGCCTGTACGTGATCTAAAAGACGGCCCGGCGTAGCCGTTAAGATTTCGACCCCTTGGCGAAGCATTTCGCTTTGAGGGCGGATATCAACACCACCGTAAACCACACCGACACGTAAAGGCGTATCCGATGCGTATTCCACTAAATTACTAGAGACCTGATCCGCCAACTCACGCGTTGGGGTCAAAATGAGTGCACGCACCGGATGGCGTGCAGGCGACATGGAGCTATTAGCTTTGGGGAGAATGCGCTGAATTAAAGGCAACCCAAAACCTGCCGTTTTCCCAGTCCCTGTTTGGGCGGCTCCCATAACGTCTCCCCCTGCCAAAACTGCAGGAATAGCTTTTTCCTGAATCGGGGTGGGTTTTTCGTAACCCATTTTAGAGATCGCCGACAAAATGGTCGGATCAAGGTGGAAGTCTGAGAAGTTAGACATGCAAATGAAATTCCTCGTTATCGTCAATTCATTGCCTCTACTATCAGTGCTAGGCAAAAACCAGAGGAATCTTGGAGATCATTAAAGATCGTATGCTCGGTAACTGAGCCTGATAGTTAGGTCCAATGTTGATTGATGTATAGATAGGGGCACGCCCTTTTCAACTGAGCTGCCAAGACAAATTGACAGGACACTTTCAATCAGTGTGGAGCGAGGGCAATAAAATGGTGGGCCCGCTGGGACTTGAACCCAGGATAGCCGGATTATGAGTCCAGTGCCTTAACCAACTTGGCTACAGGCCCGAGTGCAACGTATTGTACCTGATTTCAAAAAAAATGGTTGAATCCGCCCTCTGTCGAATCGTTTTTTGCGCGTTTTACAGCCGCGATTTTTTCGTCGAAATTCGGTGCTTCCTTAAAAAAACAAGGCATTCAATCCCGTACTCCCATACCGCGTTCCTCTCGTTTCATGGAAAACCATGAATAGTCGCGGGCAAAGCGAGCCCTTTTTGGCACCACTAGCCAGCGAGCCTCACTTTGCTCTGGGGTTTAAAACGCGTAACGCGCACCGAAATTCAATTCCCAAGCACGATCGGCGATACCTTTAAAGGTCCAACGTGCGCCGCCATGAAAGCTCCATGCCTTCCCCCATTGACGCGTCACGCCGACATCCGTGCTCCACCAGCTATATCGATGGGGAAGTTCCAAGGACAACTCGGGTTCCACCATCTCAGGATCGCCCGCTTCGACGTTACGGATATTGACGCCCATTTGCCCCAAAAACTCGTGACTGTAATTCACGCGAACATACGCCGAGCCCACGGGCTGCTCATCTTTTCCTTTAAAGGTGTACCCCAAGGTTAATCCCAAGCGTCCTACCAGACTTAAATCGGCATCGGAGGTTCCCTCCCAGCGATTGAAATACTTATCGATCGTCTCTGACAATTCGATATCACGATGGCGCATGTAGGTATCTGTCTCTTATACACATCTGACGCTGCCGACGATATGCAGTG
>CAMYAA010000131.1 GCA_947253615.1 uncultured Sutterellaceae bacterium | reverse complement strand
GCTTTAGAGAGCGGCAAAATCTTTTCCGTTAAGAAGTGACTAAAGGCTCGCTTCCAAGCCGGATCACGATCCCCAAGAGCACTGGCCCCTAAAATCATATAGGGCATCATGAAATTCACGGTCGCTACCCCCTGACGAGAGTGCACCCCCTCTAATGAGGTCATCCAGGCCGACGTCACTCGCTCAATGCCAGCGGCGTATTTGGGATCCCCCGTGATCGCAAAGCACATCCCTAAATCGTAGGTATTCTTCGCGTCGCGTTTAAGGGAGGCCGATTCTTTTAGTGAGGCTTCGCTCACCCCTTGGGCCGTGTAGTGGCTCGAGGGCGAAAAATCCGCCACGGCTTGAGGCGCTTTCGTCAAAATGTTGTTGCACCGACGTAAGAGCGAACGCTTTACCGTGGGCTCTGCATTTAGGCGCGCCACCATCGAAGCATCAAAAAAGTCAAAAGCCGCCCTATCCGCCGCCCAGGTATTTAAAGAAAGGAGGCCCACTCCCAACAATCCCCAACCCCAATAAAGTCGACCCACTTTCATCATGCCCTCAGTCACTTAGTTATAGTGTTGTTCCCCGCGTTAAAACATCGTCTAACGCGTTTGCAAACGATAGTTCCCCGGGGTGTCCCCAAAAACGGACTTAAAGGTCTCGATAAAAGAAGACGGGTAATCGTACCCCGCTTGATAGGCCACCTCTTCCACCGAGAGGCCCTGATTTAAGTGTGTCAAACTCTTCATCAAGACTAAGTGCGTACGCCAGCGCTTAAAACTCATCCCGGTCTGCGCCTTCACCAATCGCAACAGCGATCGATCACTCATATTGAGTGCCTCCGCATAGTACGCATTACTTTCATTGGGCTCTTCTTCCGTAATAAGACGAGCTAACTGTTTTAATAAGGGATGATTCGGCAATGGCGCAAAATGAATCGGTAACGGACGCGCACGCACAAGCTCTTCAATAATCACGGCAGCAATATGCTCTTCGTGACTGCCTCGCTCAAAACGGCCTTCAAAACGCGCAAAGTGCTTAATCATCTCAAAGGTCATCGTATTGAGCATCATGCGAGCCGGTTCTCGAGGAAACTGCGACTTCACGTACGGACTCTCTTGAATCATCATGAATACACTCACGGAGTCCGATCCAATCATCCCACAGTGCGGTACGTTCGCAGGCACCCACGCCGCACACTGCTGCGGAATCGCACGAATGCCATCTTCCACCTGAACCGCCACTAAGCCCTTTAAACACACCGTGAGCTGCCCCACCGGGTGCGTGTGAAATCGCGTCGAGGCCGTATCGGGCAAACTCGACGTATCCCCTTTATCAATAATGACGGCCCCCGCAATGCGGGACTGATCATTGGGATTAAAGCCTTCGGGCCAGAGCGTGGGAAATTGAGTAGTGGCTCTCATCGGTGGGTCCTCTCGACGACAATGAAAGTGACAGGGCGTCGTCTCAGAAACACTCTAGCCGAAAACCCACCATCAGAAAAGCACCCAACACCCCTCAACTCCCCTCTCTCGCCCACGCTTCACACCATCCACAAAAATTTCACAAGTTTTAGCCCTACCCCCTCGAGAAGCTCAAAATACCCTCTACTCCAAGGGACACAGGATGTTTACGCCCATTTAATCAACCTTATGACCGAATTTTTGGCAATAAAAAGAAGCTATGAAACATAAATTCACAATAGTTTATTTGCATTAGTGATTGAACTACGATATAGTTAACTCATCGAAACGAAGAACACATCACAGTGTGAGTGATCACCAAGAAATGTTCTTCGCACCGAGGAAGAGGCTAGTGGGGGTGAGCATCGTTGCTCTATCACGAAAAGCTCATCAGTGCGCTATCCGCCTCGGCTCAATTTTTTAGATTAGGAGATTAAATCATGGAACAAACTAAAGCTCTCAACGTTTACTTAGCCAACTTAGCTGTTTGGAACGTCAAGTTACATAACATTCACTGGAACGTCCAGGGTCCGTTCTTCGCTGCCATCCACGCTTACACCGAAAAGCTCTACGATCAAGTTTTCGAAGCTTATGACGAAGTCGCTGAAATCTTGAAGATGCGCGGTGAAATGCCCTTGGCCACGATGAAGAGCTACCTCGAAGTCGCCACGATGAAGGAAACGGAAGCTCGCGTGTATCCTTGCTGCGAAGCTAACGCCATCGTCGAAGCTGACATCCAGTTCATGCTCGAACAAGCTACCGCCATCCGTAACGCTGCTGCTAAAGCGGATGACTTCCAGGTTCAGGGCACCTTCGAAGGCTTTATCGACGGCTTCAAGAAGGAACTCTGGTTCTTACGCTCCATGAAGCGTACGGACAAGGAATGCTCCCTCTAATTGAGCACCTTGCTCTGAGAGCAATTCCATAACGTGTCGAGCTGACTACCCCGCTTTCTTCACAAGAAGCTCGACACGAAACCCATAGCAGGCTCTACTGATCCTCCTGATCTGTAGGGCCTGTTTTTTATGCTCGGTATAATACCTGACACGTTTATCCCCCTATTTGTGGATTCTCATCCAAGGATTTCCCTCTATAATGAGCTCCGTTGAGAACGTTTCTCAACACGAAACATTTTTTCACCCTCGATGATGCACTTACCATTAGCATGAAGTTTTCACCCTCGACAGTGTTACTTAAAGGGCTGTTACCGCTACTCCTAATTGGACTTTGGTGGGCGCTCACCCGATGGGGATCCATTCCACCCATTTTGTTACCGAGTCTGGAGGCCGTGGCCAAAACGTTTTGGACACTGCTGCGCTCGGGAAAACTCATTCATGACATTGAGGCGAGTGCCTTTCGTGCACTTGTGGGCTTTAGCCTCTCGGCCGTGATGGCCATTAGCTTGGCGTTCTTACTCACACGCTACCGTGCCCTCCAACGCTTTTTATCGATTCCGTTAGAGGCCTTGCGTGTCATTCCGCCTTTGGCGCTCATTCCCTTACTCATTCTCTGGTTAGGCATTAACGAAGCCCCTAAAATCGCCATCGTGATTTTGGCGAGCTTTTTCCCGATCTTCTTATCAACAAGAACGGCCCTCGCCAACGTGGACCCAAAACTCATTGAAGTCGGGCATGTGCTGGGCTTTTCCACCAGAGAAATTCAACAGCGTATTGTGTTACCGAGCGCTCTCCCTGCGCTTTTGACCGGGTTACGTTTGGGCTTTGGCTACAGCTGGCGTGCGCTCGTCGGCGCGGAATTAATTGCGGCAAGCTCTGGCTTGGGCTATCTCATTAACGACAGTGCCGACTTTGGACAAACGAGTGTCGTCTTTGTTGGGATTATTACTATTGCCGTCTTGGGGATTTTGGCCGACGCTCTCTTAGCGGGCGTCATTAAGCGCCTCACTACCCATTGGTCACAAGCGCGAAGCGTGAACGGAGGGTTATTCTGATGAATCAATCACGCTTTACCCAGGAAGGACTTCGCGTTGATGTGACGCACTTAGGGAAAACGTTTCGCCAGGACCCGGAAGGGCCCGCGACCGTGGTGCTCTCTGACGTCAATTTAACGCTTGAAGCCTCGAGCGTCACGGCCGTGATTGGAGAGAGTGGCTGTGGGAAAACGACATTATTGCGGCTTTTAGCGCAGTTAACCCAACCCGATCAAGGAAGCATTACGATTACGCGAGGCTCCGTCAAGGTCGAGCGTCCCGTGATTGGCGTGGTGTTTCAAGAACCTCGCCTCTTTCCCTGGTTAACGGTCGAAGATAACGTGCGTTTGGCCGTACGCCACCGCCCGATGGACGAGCAGCGTGCCATTGTGAACGACGTTTTGACCCGTGTGGGCTTAACCAATGCGCAAACGCTTTACCTCCAAGAACTCTCGGGCGGTATGGCTCAACGTGTGGGGTTGGCGCGTGCGCTTGCCCCTCAACCCGATTTATTATTACTCGACGAAGCCTTTAGTGCGCTCGATGCGCTTACGCGTCACCGACTCTATAAAGAATTCGAAGAGATACGATCCGCTCAACCGATTACCACCTTACTCGTCACGCATGACGTCAGTGAGGCCGTTCGACTTGCTCGACGGATTTATCGATTGAAACAAGGACAAATAACCAAAGCGTACGACGTCGCGACGCCCTATCCTCGGGATATGACTGAACACGCCTTAGTCACGCTAACGCAACAAATCTTTGATGACTTTTTCCAATAACTTGGCGGAGAACGTTATCGATGATGACCCCAAATTTCTTGCTCTTTTAACTTTTGATTTTGTTTTAACTTTGAGGACACTTTACTCATGAAACTCAAAAACGTTGCTGTTGCTTTAATGACTGGCCTTTTAGGGGCTAGCGTGGCTTTTGCTGCAATGCCGGAAAAATTGAACATTGTTTATGTTCCCTCGCCCTTCAACCTCCAGAACATGGTCATGAAGGAACAAGGCCTTTTAGAAAAAGCCTTTGCCAAGGACGGCACCAAAGTAACCTGGCACACGATCAATTCGGGCGCCAAACAGGGTCAAGCTATGGCCGCGGGTGACATTGATATGTCCGCCGTGATGAACACGACTTCCTTACTTTTAAATAACGCGGCGGGTAACCCCGTCTATATCGCTTCGGGCGTGGCGCACCCCTCCAAGGTGTTTGCTATCGTCGGTAAGCCCGGTGCCACCCTCTCCGTCAAGGACTTAAAGGGTAAGAAGGTTGCGGGCCCCGCGGGTACCGTCCTTCATCAATTGCTCTTAGCTGCCC
>CAMYAA010000130.1 GCA_947253615.1 uncultured Sutterellaceae bacterium | reverse complement strand
TGGCTAGCCTTTATCCCCAACTCAAAGGACTCCGACTTCGAGGTAAACTCCAGGGACGCCACCTTGTCCCCTACGATACACGCCAAGACATCGAAGAGCGCTCAGACTTACCCGCCCAAGTCCTGGCCTGGGTGAACGATCCTGCGGAAGCCTTTTTCTTACAAATTCAAGGCTCTGGACGAATTGAACTCGAGGACCACTCGTTAATTCGCGTGGGTTATGCGGATCAAAACGGTCATCCCTATAAAGCCATTGGGAAAACCTTGATCGAACGCGGTGCCTTAAAACCCAACGAACTCTCCATGCAGAGTATTCAAGCTTGGGCAAGAGCCCATCCCAACGCGTTGGCGAGCGTGCTCAATACCAATCCGAGTTACGTATTCTTTAATGAACGCTTTGGCGACCCAAAACTCGGTCCTATCGGTGCACTCGGTGTACCCTTAACCCCCGAGTCGAGTGTGGCCGTCGATACCAGTATCTGGCAACTCGGGACCCCGTTCTTCATCAATGCCGAGCAAACCAACCCGAACCTGCATTTAGCCCGCCCCGTCGTGGCACAGGACACGGGCGGCGCCATCCGCGGCCCCATCCGCTTTGACTTTTTCTGGGGCTACGGCGATGAAGCGGGCCAACAAGCCGGACGACAAAAAAGCGATGTCCTAGCTTGGGTACTCGTCCCCAAGAGCTTGACGCCCGAAGCCCTCTTAAAACCCAAACACCGACCCTAATAAAAAAGGCCAAGTCCGAAAACTTGGCCTTTGCCTTTTTTAACCCAAGGATTTATTGGTTTTTATTGAGCATCTGATCGAGCTGACTTGCACTCAATGCCCCCGAAAGGGTTTCCCCATTGGGGAAGAGTAACATCGGCACGCCACGCAATTCATAACGCGAGGCCAAATGACCAATTACGCTCGAAGACTTGCGATCACAAGCTTCAGGTTGCTTTTTGGGCTCAATGCCCTTACCCATCCATTCTTCCCAAGCTTTGGCAGGATCTGGGGCGCATAAAATATCACTCACGGAAACGGGGCCTGGCGGTAATACACTCACCACAAAGGTATACACCGTCAAATTGTCCACTTTGGAGAACGTCTGTTCAAGAATGCGACAGTACGTGCAGCTCGGATCCGAAAAGACCACTAAACGACGTTCGCCTTTACCAAAGACCTGCTTGACCGCTAAGTCAAACGGTAACTTCCCAAACTGCTCCTTGGAAAGTACCTTACGATGACGGTCCGTAATGTTTTCCTGCGTTAAAGCATCAAACATGTCCCCATCAATCAAGTATTCCATCTTCGCGTCGGTATAAATCGGATGCCCGTTTAACCACACTTCATAAACCCCCGTAATGGGCGAAGGCGTGATCTTGTCCGCCTTTAAAGAATGACGGTTCTCTAATTGTTGCCCAATGGTGGCAATGTCTTGCGTTTGCACAGGGGTCAAGGATGCCGCTTGGGTGGCAAGCGAGGTCAATGCCAGGCCGAAGGCCGCTACCACACCTAACAATTTTTTCGAGTGTTTCATAGTTGAAGATCAAGCGTGGCTTGATCTTACCTCCTCTATAGGGTTAGCTCTAAAAGTCCTGATTTCAGGGCACTTTCGCTGAGCGTTGATTCTTTTGAAGTTTAAAAAAAGACATTTATTGCAATCTTAACAACCCAGAATCGCACCGAATAAAAATAGCATATTTATGGTATTTTTGCCGTTTTTTTGGGGTTTCAAGGATCTTAAACTTGCAATAAATCATTCTCGCCCATAGAATTACCCTTCTGTACTTAGATGGCTGGGTAGCTCAGTTGGTAGAGCAGAGGATTGAAAATCCTCGTGTCGGCGGTTCGATTCCGTCCCCAGCCACCACTAAGCCACAGTCATTCGCGGCTGGGTAGCTCAGTTGGTAGAGCAGAGGATTGAAAATCCTCGTGTCGGCGGTTCGATTCCGTCCCCAGCCACCAGCGAACACATTGAACTCGAAATTGAAAGATTTCGAGTTTTTTTGTACCTATAAAAAACGGGGCCTCACTGAAACCCCGTTGATCTTTCACTCTTCGATTAGTCCTTCTTCATCGGGGCGCCATTGCCCGCGATGTAGTGTTCCCAACCGACACGACGTAATTCACAAGCTGGACAAGTTCCGCACCCATAGCCCCATTCATGCCAATGCGTGCGATCCCCTTCGTAGCACGTGTGCGTCTTATGACGAATCAAATCCACAAACGACTCACCGCCTAATTGACGCGCCAATTCCCACGTTTGCGCTTTGCTCAACCACATGAGCGGCGTTTCAATCACTAACGGAATCCCAAGCCCTAAGGAGAGCGAGACTTGTAAACTCTTTAACGTGTTATCACGACAGTCTGGATAGCCCGAATAGTCCGTTTCGCACATGCCACCCACTAACGTGGTCAAACCACGACGGAAAGCTAACGCGCCAGCAAACGTGAAAAACAATAAATTGCGTCCCGGAACAAACGAATTGGGTAAACCATTTTTCCCTAATTCGATCGACATCTCACGCGTTAAGGCACAGTCACTGATTTGACCGAGCAAACTCATATCTAAAACATGGTCCATCCCTAAACGGCTCGCCCATTTCGGATGATGCGCTCGCATCGCCTCAATCACTTCTTGGCGACATTGCATTTCCACATGATGACGCTGTCCATATTCAAACCCTAACGTTTCCACGCGTTCAAAATGTTCTAGCGCCCACGCTAACGTCGTTGTCGAGTCTTGACCCCCTGAAAATAAAACTAAGGCGGCCCCGCTTCTCAGTTCTTCTTTAACCGATACGGTCATTCCTGACATGTTCGTCAATCCTTTATAAATTCAATCTAAGCTTAGGTGTGAGCAAAAATCTCACTGTGATTATGCTCCACTAAACCCCTTAAGGTAAAACCAAAGTTTCAATCGATATAATGCACCGATAATGTATTCATTTGTACAATAGCTTGCACAATAATACAAACGGACCCCTCGATCACAATGGTTAGCACGAGATGAATCTCTTTGCTTTAGGCCTCAACCACACTACTGCGCCACTCTCGGTTCGTGAACGTGTTGCGTTCACGCCAGATGAAGTCGCTCAAACCATTACGCATATGTGTATGCGTTTGAACAACGACGACGCTGGCAACATCCAAGAGGCGGCAATTTTGTCGACTTGTAATCGTACAGAGCTGTATTGCGCAGCAGAGGATCTTGATAAGGCCAAGAATGCAGTTTTAGATTTCCTTTGCGAAAAAAAGGAAATTAAACGCTCTGATTTAGAGCCTCATGTGTACTTCTACACTCAAGAAGCCGCCGCGCAACATACGTTCCGTGTGGCCTCTGGGTTGGATTCCATGGTGCTCGGTGAAACCCAAATCGTGGGACAGATGAAGAAAGCGGAAAAAATCGCGCAATCCTGTCACACCTTGGGCACCTTCTTAAATCACTTATTCCAAGCGACGTTTACCGTAGCGAAGGAAGTGCGTAGTGTCACCGCGATTGGCTCTAATTCGATTAGCTTGGCCGCGGCCGCTGTGCGCCTTGCGCTTCGCCTCTTTGGATCGCTCGAACACGAACGTGTGCTCTTCGTTGGCGCCGGCGAAATGATTGAACTCTGTGCAGCGCACTTTGCTGCCCAAAAACCCCAGTCGTTAACCATCGCGAACCGTACGCTCGAACGTGGTCAGGCACTCGCTCGCTCAATTAACGCGACGGCTATCACCCTCGCTGAATTACCGAGCACCATTCAAAATTACGACGTTATCGTCTCGTGTACGGCGTCCTCTTTGCCCATCATTGGGTTGGGCATGGTCGAGCGCGCGATCCAACAACGTAAGCATCGTCCGGTCTTCATCGTGGACTTAGCCGTCCCCCGTGACGTCGAACCCGAAATCGATCGACTCGATGACGTCTATGTGTACACCGTTGACGATCTTGGTAAAGTCGTCAATCAAGGGATGGCCTCGCGTCAAGCAGCCATTACCCAGGCGGACACCATTATTCAATTACGCGTCAATGACTTTACCGATTGGTTACGTCAACGCGCCAAAGTCCCCGCGATTCAATCTTTACGTGATCGCGCCAACTACTTACGTGACTTCGAGCTCAATCGCGCTTTGCGTCACTTAAACCACGGGGACGATCCTAAAGAAGTCCTCGCGATGTTGGCCCATGGCTTAACGAAAAAACTCGTCCATGACCCCACGATCTTGTTGCGTGAAGGTAAGGGCTTGAGTGAAGACGATCGAGAATTAATCGAACGCTGCTTCTCGAACTTTTACCGTCGATATGACTCGTAAACGCACGAACTCGTGACGACGTCGACTATAATAAATAACCCATCGGAGGATTGAGCTCAATCCTCCGATTTGCTATCTATCATCGACACACACCTTTACTATGATTAACGAAAACATGCGCCAAAAATTGAAGATGCTGGCTCGTCGCCTCATCGAAATTGATGGCTTACTCTCCGAACCCGATGCGGCTTCGGATATGAATCGCTATAAAGCGTTAACGAAAGAACGTGCGGATATCGAACCCGTGGTCATTTCGTTAAATGCTTATGAACAGGCCGAACAAGGGCTTGAAGAAACGAAAGAGCTCTTGGCGGATCCCGATTTCAAACAAATGGCTCAGGAAGAGCTCGGCGAATTGAAAGAAAAATTGGCCACGTTGGAACGTGAGCTCGAAATTGCCCTGTTGCCTAAAGACCCGAACG
>CAMYAA010000129.1 GCA_947253615.1 uncultured Sutterellaceae bacterium | reverse complement strand
TACACACTGCATATCGTCGGCAGCGTCAGATGTGTATAAGAGACAGGCGCTGCAGACTTCTTGTAAGTCACGTATGCACGTTTGTAGGTCTTACCCTCAACTGTGTCGAACCCAATCGTGGCGTCTAATGTATTTAAATTGATTGCTTTAGGCGTGGCGGGGTGAATGACGATGGAAGATGAATCAGTTGTTGACTTCGGATCACCTTCGATATTAGCAAAGAAATAATTATTCCCTAGATTTACGTTTTCATCGGTGAGATTGACAACATAGTCGAGTGTGCTCACCTTGTTTAGATTGATGATAGGCAGAACGTCCTTGTCGTTGACTTTTTGCTGAACCTTAATTGCAATACCTTGAAAGTCACCGGGTTCATAGCGGCCCTTAGGCGCAGAATTAGAGATAACGAAACGGACGTTGGTTGTAAAGCCAGCTGATTTGTAGTAATTATCAAACTTAACGTACGGATGATAATCGGCGCCCTCACCCTCCTTAAACAGTATGGTACCTGAACCAGAAAATGCGATAGGTTGATTATTTTTAGCAGCAGAAATAAAAATCCCATTCTTCCCTAAATCTAAATAAGTGTTAGCTTTAGGATTGGGTTCAGCGGGTAAACTCGCTGCATAATTACCACCTTTCCATTCGCCGTTTGTCCCTAGATTGATATAAACCCGTTCATTACTCAACTGAACAATGCCCGTTAGGTTAAGCCTATGTTCACCTGGATTTGGACTAGGTTGAATCCGGAGAAAGCTATTTTCGAGCATACCTTCGGAGCGATAGAGAAAAGCATTATCACCGATTTCTATCTTAGAACTACCAGTAAACCAAATATTAATAGAAACCGTCTTAGGTTGATATGACAGTTCATTGCCCATACGGAGATTAAACAAATCTTGAGAAGTATTTTTTATATCAAGATTTCCCGTGATTGAAGGTTGAATCTGACTTTGTATAAGCCCTTGCAACAAGGGCAAATTTTCCGCAGTTAGCCTCTTTACTTGAAGGTTATATCCTGAGTGAATGATTACATTTTCCAGCGATTCGTCCTGCTGCAAGCTGAACTCGGCCTCAGGTTCATTAATGAATTGATTCTGCCTATACAGCTCTGGTACCAATAATTGCTTAGGTTCTTCAGCCTGAGCAACACTAAAAAAGCTAGCCGCTAAAAGGGCAAGCGACAATTTCTTGAGGGAAAACATGGTTAATCCTTTTCGCATGAACTCGTGTCTCTAAAGAACACTTCTCAGATATTTAACCCTGTTACTGAGTTTGTTACAAGTGTTAGAAAGTTCAATCACTCTGCAAAATCTCTTTATATTCGGGCATATCAGCTCAGTTTCTCTCTGTAATAGGCTTTTTGATTTTTATTTCGAGAATTGATCAATATTTTTCTCAAAAGATTTTGTTGGTAATAAACAACATCAGGATCATACTGCTGTTTCTAATTAGTTCTAATTCTCGCCCTCGAGGCAAGAAAATACCGACGAACGATGGGTTTGAGAGGGTTTTAACAACTTGACCTAAGGCACATAACAGAGCGTCCCACTATAATGACGAGAACTCATCGCTCCCCCGCTCGAATGCGCGGGAAAAATAAAAGGAAAACCCAATGAACTTTTTTGCTTTCGGCTTTAAGAGAGACGGCCGCATCTCGCGTAAACAGTTTTTCCCCTACTTCATTGTCTTCATTTTGATGGTGATTGTCGCTGTAGGATTGATTGCTACGCTGAGCCAACACTATCCCGAATACTTTTTGAACAAAGACCCTAAGAGCAATGAATATAGTATTTCTGCGCTCTCGCAAGTATTGTTCTTCTTGCTCACGTTGCCGTTCTATTTGATGCTATTCCTGACCGGCATGCGTCGCTGTCGTGACATTGACGTGAATCCGCTCTTTGGGATTTTGTTAGCCATCCCCTACTTAAATCTTTTATTTGGGATTTACTTGTGTATCAAATTGGGGACGGAAGGTCCTAATCGATTTGGTCCCGCACCGATGGTTCCGCTAAAGTAATCAGCCAATCGCAAATAAATAACGTCGAAAGAAAAACGCCTGTGTCAAAACAGGCGTTTTTCATTGCTAGACGCTCAAATTAAAATTTGTGGACTAGACCCAACATAGCTTCGTAGTTGGTTTGTTTGATACGAGCTTCAAACGGAAGTTTAAATTTGAACATGTTTGCCGAACCTGCAAGTTCAAATTTAGAACGGTTAAATCCTACGCCAGTATATAACAGTGTAGTTTTGGATAAATTATGCTCATAGCCTAAAGCCGCTCCGACTGCTTTCACTTTGAATGTTGCGCCGTTGATGTGTGCTCCTGTATAAGGATTGTGGGTTTTCGCTTGCATATATCCGAGATGTGCTTTGATAACTCCGTTTCCAACGGGTGTGTCAAGACCTATACCCAAACTATGAACATCAAGACCATTAGCATTGTCTATCATCATAGGTATGCGTTTATTTACATTAGTAATCATAGAAGCAAAGGGATGAGCTGCACTAGCAACATTAGAGAATTCACCCTCGTTATACATGGTTTGGAAATTCTTATCAGTTAAAACGCCTGCACCTTTGGCATGTTTAGCATATTGGTATGAAAGGTAGACCTTTATGACGTCAAAGTCGTACGATCCACCAACACTTAAAGCTATACGATTGGCAATAAGTGTATCCTTAATGCTGACTGTATCAGCACCAGTAACGTAAGAATGTTCACGTATTTCGTACGGTTGATTATGATACATAATAGTATCGACAACGCCGACTAACGTTAGCTTGTCGCGTTTGTAGGTAGCGCCTAAAGCTAGGTAGCGGTCATTTTTTGCTACTTTGGCTGCCTGATCTCCCTGCTGATTGAAGGAGTATTGGCCATATACCGTTAAGCCGTTAAATTCCGGGGATTGATAGGTCAAGGTGTTGTCCATAACACCATCTTGCACGTAACCAAACTTGCCTAAGCCGAGGTGTTTCCCTCAACCGCCTCCGAAGTTATTGGAGAGCGTTCCGAAAACACCAAAACTGCCGCTACCGCTAGACAATGCCCCCATTCGACCTGCAGCTAATTTGCCGTAAGCAGTATCGACATAGAACATGGCTTCACGATTAAAAATTTTAGAATGGTCGTCGAGTTCACCATTCATTAAAGAGAATCCATTTTCCAAGACAAACCCAACTTTCAAGTTAGGATTAATCACTTCTTCACCTTTAATACCAAAGCGAGAGTGACTGTGCGAACCCGAGGCAAGCTTTAAACCGTTTAACTTGACAGCGCCAGATGCTGGCTTCGTATTAATTACTGCTTGAGTGTCGTACTTGGTCTGGGTATAGTCAAAGCCAGCATCAACAATCCCGTACACGGAAACAGAGCCAGCGTAAGCTGACGAGGCAAGCACTAAGGCAATGCACAACAAAGTTTTTTTAAACATGATTGATATCCTAGAAAGAGAGGAGATTCAATCATTGTATTGTGTTAGAAAAGCTCCACAATTGAATTTTGCTTGAAATATCCCCAATGGGATTCTATATAAGAGAGTCTAAATTTCGCAGTGATTTATTCGGGAGAACTAAGGTACGTTTTTCTATCAAGTTATCGAGATCCAAAGGGGTTATAACTCTACGACACTAGGAAAATAAAGAAACTATCGTTTCCACTTAATACAAAGGCACGTTGCCAATATGTAGCCTCTGGGCAACAACCCAAACCCGCTGCATTTCATTAATTAAAAATGTTTAAAAACAGTGGCTCAATTGTATGAATTTTTTAAACGCCCTCCTCTCAACCCCTGTAGTTCTGGGCTTTAGCAGAATTACTTAGCCCTAAACCCCTATATAGCCAGGGGCATAATCTTGATATCGTTCGGAGGACTATTAATCCAACCATGGAGACCGACCATGCAATTGAATAAGATCACTTTGTTAGTTGCCGCAGCCTTCGTCATGAACGGCGCTTGGGCCGCTGATGCAACGAGTGGCGCTAGCAAGAAGGTAGACGGCGTTAGCTCTGCCTCCAAGAGCCACGTCGCTCAAGTGCATGTAACGCACGAACCTCAACGTGTTACGCTCACAAAGATCAATCTTCAACCTAACCACTACTCCTTCGTCGATAAGAAGGCCAAGGGCATTGTCTACAATGGGCATCACTACGATTACGATACCCTCTCGGGCGCAACCGTGATCCCTTCGCGTAAGGTCAATCCAAAACCGCCAATGGATCCTCAGGTGAAAGCCGAAAAGATGTACTGGACGGCTGAACCGCCCTTAGGCTTGATTGAAGGGGAATACTATGGCGTGAAGTTTGACTTCCCGCATCGTGATTTGACCTTCTCCGCCTTAGTCGATTGCGTGGTTGATAACGGCAAAGTCGTTCATATCGAAATGGACGAAAAGCTCGATCCACGTTATTACGACTCTTATTGGGCCGGCAGCAAGAAGCGTCGCTCGGGCTACACCTTCTTCCAGCAGAGCAAGGGTCGTACGGACGACACGTTAGTCACGTGGGGTAACGGTATTACCTTCTTGGAATACCAAGTCTTAAAGCACAATAGCTTGAATATCCCGTTTGAAACGGTGTACGGCTCGAGCAACAGTGCGCGTGACGCCTTTATCCCTGCAGTCGCACAGCTCAACAAAGCGGTGAGCAAACCCTCGGGTGAATACTACATTGCGTTGACGCAACCGCTGTCTCTTATACACATCTCCGAGCCCACGAGACCGTACTAGATCTC
>CAMYAA010000128.1 GCA_947253615.1 uncultured Sutterellaceae bacterium | reverse complement strand
ATCTACACACTGCATATCGTCGGCAGCGTCAGATGTGTATAAGAGACAGCCCATGGTCTGGCAGAGTCAGAACGCAGGGGCTTGGCGCGCCATGGAAGAGCTCTATCGCCAGGGTCGCGTTCGCTCCATCGGGGTGGCTAACTTCTTACCGCACCATTTGGTCCCGCTCTTGGCACGCGCCAAGATCAAACCCATGGTCAATCAGTTAGAACTCCATCCGGGCTATCCGCAATTTGCCACGGTTAACTTCTGCTTGAAAAACCATATCGCGATTCAAGCGTGGAGTCCCCTCGGTCGAGGCCTCCTCTTAAAGAACGAAACCATTAAGCAGTTGGCTCAGAAGTACAACGTCTCCCCCGCCCAGCTCTGCTTACGTTGGTGTATTCAACACGGCTTTATGCCCATTACACGCAGTATCGAACTCAATCACTTGAAGGAAAATACCGAAATCTTCGGATTCTCCATCACCGAGGAGGATATGAAGACGTTGGATACCATCCCCAACACCGCTTATTCGGGGCTGCATCCCGATACGGTCTCGTTCTAAACCAACGAATTAAATCGTTTGTCGCATTTCTTGAAATGCTCACCCTCCCCGAAGGGTGAGCTTTTCTCATCTGAGTGCCTAAATTTGTCAAAAAAGTGTAACAAACGCATCAAACCACCCCTTTGGCACCCCCCATTCCCACCGAGAGTAATACCCACTAAGTGGCATATTGTTATTCATTTTTGGAATAACCATTTTCCACTGAAATCAGGGCTCTTATCCCTTTTCTTAATCTTCAAGAAATCTTTCGTCTGTATATTAGGGTTTTCCCTAATCTCTAATGAGTCTAACGAACCGTCACCCCTTGGGGTTTTCAGCTCTATTTAAGATTTTTAGAATCAGGGCAACCCTGGGAGTTTCCCCATGAGATTCAAAACGGAATCTCGCTCTCTAAGGGCGTTCGAATTTTTACGAAGGATCACGATGAATTTATCTGGCGTGCTCATTACAACAGCCCAAGAGGCGTTTGATTCTGTGGTTAATCAGGCTAATGCGCTTCCTGGCGTGGAGATTTATCAACAGGATCGTGCGAGTGCACGTGCGATTGCGGTCATCGAGGCTGACTCTACCCAAGGGGAAGTCAAGATCTTCGAACGACTCAAAGCCCTTGAGGGCGTCCTCAGTGTTGATCTTGTCAACCACTTCTTTATGGACGAAAAAGCCCCAGCGAAACCTTCCCATAACTAACGTTACCCCAGAAGGCCCTGGTCTAAGGCCTTTGAAACATCGTTTAGTTTGATATTCTGGAGATATCTATGAAAACCATTCCTGTCGTTGACTTACAACGTCGCCGCCTCTTAAAGAGCGGTTTGGCAGCCAGTGCCGCTTTAACGGTTGGCTTGCCCTTATCGGCTCAAGCACAACAAGAGGCTAAGCAATTCAATGATGAAATGACCTGGCACAAAGGTGTCTGTCGTTTCTGCGGCACGGGTTGCGGTTTACAAGTCGGTGTGAAAAACGGTCAAGTCGTTGCCACCACGGGCGATCCGCACTGCCCTGTGAACAAGGGCTTGTGCTGTATGAAGGGGTACTACAACTCCAAGATTCTCTACTCCAAGGATCGTTTGAAGACGCCTTGGATGCGTATGAAAGACGGCAAGTACTCCAAGGACGGCGTGCTCACCCCCGTGAGCTGGGACGTCGCCATGGACGAAATGGAACGTCAATTGCGTCGCGTTTACCAGGCTAAGGGCCCGGCTGGCGTCGCTTTAATCCCCTCGGGTCAGTCCACGATTCCTGAAGCTTACACCTGCTCGAAGCTCTGGAAGGGTGGTTTCCGCTCGAACAACCTCGACCCGAACGCTCGTCTTTGTATGGCCTCCGCAGTGGTCGGTATGTACCAGGCTTTCGGTATCGACGAACCGGCCAACTGCTACGCTGACTTAGATATCGCTGACAATATCATTTTCTGGGGTAACAACTTAGCTGAAGCTCACCCGATCCTTTGGGGTCGCGTCGTCGCTCACTTGAAGAAAGATCCGAAGGCTAAGCTCGTCAACATCACGACGTACCACAACACCTCGAGCACGTTTGCTGATCAGACGATCGTGATCAAGCCCAATTCTGACTTGGCGATCTTCAACTACTTGATCCGCGAAATCATTCGTCGTGGCAAGGTCAACGAACAGTTCGTGAAAGAAAACTGCGTGTTCGCCGCGGGTGTGACCGACATTGGTTTCGGTTTACCCGATAGCGACGCTAACGCCAAGCCCGCTGAAAAAGATCTTTACGCCAAAGAACACAAGATCACCCTCTCCAAGAACGAAGCCATTGCGATGGGCTTGAAGCCGGGTACGGTCGTTGAACAAAAGAACACCAAGACCGGTGGTAAGCACTGGCTCATCAACTTCGAAGACTTCAAGAAGGGTGTTGAACCCTACACCTTAGACTTCGTCGCTCAGTTGGCCCAGGGCAATCCTGAAGAATCCGCTGAAGGCTTCAAGAAGAAGCTCGCTGATTTGGCTGACATGGTCTGCTCGGACGGCTCGCTCTTGAGCCTCTGGTGTATGGGCTTTAACCAGCACCAACGTGGTGTGTGGGTGAACGAACAGTGCTACTCCATGCACTTACTCTTAGGTAAGCACGGCATGCCGGGTAACGGTGCCTTCTCCTTAACGGGTCAGCCTTCCGCTTGCGGTTCTGCTCGTGAAGTCGGTATTTTTGCTCACCGCTTACCCTCGGACTTAATGGTTGCCAATCCGAAGCATCGTGCTCACACGGAAGAAATCTGGAAGCTCCCGCTCAATACGTTGAATCCGAAGATCGGTGCTGACATCGTGGCGATCATGCGTGGCCTTGAAAGCAAGGACATCAACTTCGTCTGGACGCAGTCCGTGAACATCTTCCAATCCGCGCCGGACAACACCCGCTGGGTTGCTGCGACGAAGGATCCAGAAAACTTCGTGGTCGTCTCTGACGTTTACCCGACGTACTCCGCCAAGCTCGCTGACTTGATTCTCCCGGCCGCGTTCCACTTTGAAAAGTGGGGCTTGTATGGTAACGGCGAACGTCGTACCCAAGCTTGGCCGCAGGTGGTGGAACCCCAGGGTGAAGCCCGTACCGACATGTGGGCGATGATGGAAATCGCTAAGCGCTTCAAGGCGGGTGAAGTCTATAAGACCCAACCGTTGAAGGGTGTGCCTGGCGACCAATTGCCTGACGTGATGGAAGGCATCCGCGCTTTAGGTTACAACGAAAACACGTCCTTGTTCGACATTCTCTTTGCCCCGAACGACGTGCGTAACGCGGTGTGGCCTGATCCGCTCTACAAGCAGTACAACAACGCCACGACGGATCAGTTAAAGATCCCGTACTTTGCTGAAAAGGCGCTCTTTAACGAATACCATCAGTTCACGCTCGGTCATGGTCATGACTTAGCCGACTTCGATACGTACATGCGTGACGACGTTCATGGTCTTTGCTGGCCGGTCGTTGATGGGAAAGAAACGCTCTATCGTTTCAATCCTGAATATGACCCCTATGCCAAGCCGGGTGACCGCTTCTACGGTCCTTTAGGTAAGGTGCTCCCGACGGGTAACCTCTTTGAAGTCACGGACCCGAAGAAGGTTGACTTGAAGGGTAAGGCGAAGATCTTCTTCCGTCCGTACCAGGATCCGGCTGAAATGCCTGACGAAAACTACAACCTCTGGTTGTGCACGGGCCGCTTACTTGAACACTGGCATACCGGTTCTATGACCATGCGTGTGCCTGAACTCAAGCGCGCTCTCCCGCATGCGTTCCTTTACATGAATCCGCATGACGCTCAAGAACGTGGTTTACAACGTGGCGACTTAGCTAAGGTCACGAGCCGTCACGGCACGGTCACGGCTTTAGTCGAAACGGAATACCGTAACTTAATGCCGCGTGGCGCAACCTGGTTGGCATTCTTTGATGAAAAAGTGCAAACTAACGCCGTAACCTCACAAATTACGGACCCGATCAGTAAAGAGCCCGATTACAAGAAGACGGCTGTCAAGGTTGAAAAGGTCCAAGCCTAATAGGAGTGACCTCTAATGCAGGTGAGGGCCAAGTCCCTCACCCCCTATTAGTGCTTATGTGGAGACAAACATGAAAAAAACGTTATCTAGTCTTACCTTAATGGCGCTTTGTGCCATTCCGCTCGTGAGCTTAGCGGCTGACTTACCTCAACCTAACTTCGGTTCGGAACGCAATACCCATCGTGTGGAAGAAGCCCCTAAGGCCATTCCCCATCCGATCAATCGTTTCATCCCGATCACGAAGGATACGAACTACTGTGCGATGTGCCACTTACCGGCCAAGTCGTTACAGCGTGGCTACATGGAAATGCCGATCACCCATATGACCAAGAATGGGATGGATCCGCGTCGTGAACCTTGCACGACCTGCCACATGCCCATGTTTACGCCTGAAAAGTAATCCACGCACTCCAGTTGGCGTGATTACTTAAGGCAAGAAACCGCGGATGTTTTGTGCATTCGCGGTTTTTTTCGCCCGTATAAAAAGGGCCCGAATCCGTGAGGACCGAGCCCGTTTTTCTTTGCGTTGGGACGCGCTTATTCCGCCGTCTTTTCGGGCGCAATCGCTTCGGTGTTTTGTGTGGCCCACACGGCCGCTTCCACACGCGACTTCATCCCTAACTTATTCAATAAGTGTTTGACGCTGTCTCTTATACACATCTGACGCTGCCGACGATATGCAGTGTGTAGAT
>CAMYAA010000127.1 GCA_947253615.1 uncultured Sutterellaceae bacterium | reverse complement strand
GAGATCTAGTACGGTCTCGTGGGCTCGGAGATGTGTATAAGAGACAGGGCACTTACTGCATTCACAATACGGATACGGTCATCACCATCGGTGATTTCCAATTCACCCACCCCGCTTTCTCGAACTAAATCAAGAAGTGTCTTGAGTTTGCGAATATCAATCATGGAAAAACCTTAAATGTTATAAACTTCAAGAAAAAGGGGATCGTTTTCGCGACCATGCTCTAAAAAAGACATAAAAAACACGAAACAGATCGGATTTTTTTGTAATTGTCGCTAATTAGAGCGCTCATGTAAAGAAAAGCTTTTGCATATTAGCGTGAATTAGGTGCTTATCTTCATGAAAATGAGGGAACGATTGTAAGCGTTTCATCAAGAAAACGTGAAGGAAAAGGACCGAATTTGATACAAAAGCTCACTTTTGGGGGCTTTATAGTGTCGTTTTGCCATCAGGAAGGATATCCATGCACATTCATATTTTGGGAATTTGTGGAACGTTTATGGGCGGGATCGCTCAGTTAGCCCGTGAGAGTGGTCATACGGTGACGGGTTGTGACCAGGCGGTCTATCCTCCGATGAGTACAGCTCTCGAGGCGGCAGGGATTACGATTGAGTCGGGCTATGACGCGAGTCAACTCGATCGATTTCACCCGGATGTGTTTGTCGTCGGGAATGCCATCTCTCGCGGCAATCCTTTATTAGAAGCGATTTTAAATCGCGGATTACCGTATATTTCGGGGCCGCAGTGGCTCAGTGAAGAGGTTTTACAAGGGCGTGATGTTTTAGCCGTCGCTGGCACGCATGGCAAGACCACGACCACCTCGATGCTCGCGTGGATTTTGAAGTCGGCGGGTTTAAACCCTGGTTTTTTAATTGGGGGTGTGCCGAGTTGGAGCGAGCGTTCCGCGGTTTTAGGTGACCCGAAGGCGCCCTTTGTGATTGAAGCTGACGAGTACGATACGGCCTTTTGTGACAAGCGCAGTAAATTTGTGCACTATCGTCCGCGTTGTGCGATTTTGAACAATTTGGAATATGACCATGCGGACATTTTTCCGGATTTAGCGGCGATTGAAACGCAATTTCATCATTTAGTGCGCACGATCCCGAGTGAAGGTCATGTGATTGTGAACGGGGCCTACGCCTCGCTCGAGCGTGTGTTAACGCGTGGTTTATGGTCGCATTTAATGGTTTTCAATGGTCAAAAGCCCTCGGTACCGAGCTATGAGCTTCGGGCGGACAAGACCGTGACGGAGGACGGTGAAGTCGTGGGGGTTTTGAATTGTCCGATGCCCGGGCGTTATAACGCCCTCAATGCGTTAGCGGCGGCTTTAGCGGCCAAAACGGTGGGCGTGAGTTTAGCGACCTCGTTTGCGGCGATGGAGGACTTTAGTGGGGTGAAGCGTCGTCAAGAAGTGCGTGGTGAAGTCCGTGGCATTACGGTGATTGATGACTTTGCGCACCATCCCACCGCCATTGAAGAAACGCTTGGCGCGGTCATTGAAAAGTATCAAGGTCGTCGTGTGTTAGCGATTTTAGAGCCTCGCAGCAACACGATGAAATTAGGGACGATGAAAGAACGATTAGCCGCGAGCTTAGCCTCGGCGGAGAAAGTCTTTTGTTACCAAGGTCCGGGCGTGCAGTGGAGTGCGAGTGAAGCGTTAAAGCCCTTAGGGGAGAAAGCGTTTTGCACCCGCGACTTTGAAGCCTTAATGGGGGCGATTGTTTCGGAGGCCCGTCCTGGGGACGTGTTACTCTGTATGAGTAACGGTGGCTTTAATAATATTCACGCGAAGCTTTTAGCGGCGTTGGCCCAATGACCCGAGGGCGAGGGAAAAAAGGTGAAGTTTTCCCTCTCGCTCTTTTTCTTTGAGGAGGCCTCGGTCTAAGTCCAACCTTCGCACTCGTTGAAGTCTTCGTTAGAGGCTTCTCTCACTCGTTGAGGGAGCCTCTTTCCCTTTTAAAAAGAAAACCCAAGGAGCCCAATCATGACAGAGCCATTAGCTTTCCCCCACCACGACCGTGGTGGTGTTCTTTATATTCATGGCTTTTTATCCTCGCCCGCCTCGGCCAAAGTGAGTGCGCTTCGAGAAGGGTTAGCCTCGCACTTTTCGGCCGACACCTCGCTTTGGGCGCCGGACGTGAATTTGCCCCCGCGCGTGGTGGATGAATTATTAACCGAAGGCTATGGGCCTTTAATTCGCTCGGGCGCGATTCAAGCGGTGATTGGCTCGAGTTTTGGGGGCTTTTATGCGGCTCGACTCTCCGAGCAGTTTTCGGTCCCTGCCATTTTGATCAATCCTTGTGTCCAACCGTGGCGTTTTGTTAAAGACTATATCGGTGAGCAAACGGTTTACGGGACGGATCGTGTGGTCACGATTGAAGAGCGATTTTTAGCGGATTTAGAAGCGCTCGAGCGTGAAGTTTCTCCCGCGAGTGTGGGCACGAATGCTCCCGCGTTAATGGTATTGAGTCAAGCCGATGAGGTGCTTGACTATCGTGAAGCCGAACAGTATTACCGTCATGCGATTCGTCGTTTTTACTTGCCCACGGGGGATCATCGCATTAGTGACTTTAAGACGAGCACCTTGCCGAGAATTTTGAGCTTCTTAGACGAAGTTTGGAATAACCCCACGCGAGAAAACATAACGCAACCATTTTTGGCAAAATAGAGGGCTCAACGAATCATGAACGTTTTGAATCAGAATTTTGACCACTAAAGCGTGTAGTTTTTGTCTTTAGTGAGACTCCCTTAGCATAGGCAATCCGATGTATTTATATTTTGAAGAAGATGGCGCATTCAAAGCCGGCACAGTCCTAAGTGAAGCGGGCAACGCTTATCAAGTGGAGTTATTGAGTGGAAAACGCACGAAAGTTAAGGCCAATCGCGTCTTCCTATCGTTTGAGTCCCCGAGTCCAGCGAGTTTTTTAGAGCAAGCCCAAGCGTTAATGCCTGAGCTTGAACCGCAGTTTTTGTGGGAAGCCTCGCCCGAAGGGGATTTTTCCTTTGAAGATTTAGCTAAAGATTATTTTGGGGATGCCGCGAGCGTGGTGGAACGTGCGGCGATGCTCTTGGCACTCCATGAGCACCCAGTGTATTTCTATCGTAAAGGGCGCGGTCAATACCGTCGTGCGCCAGAAGATATTTTGGCACGTGCGCTTGAGGCCCTTGAGCGCAAGCGTAAGCAAGAAGAAATTCGCAAAGCTTGGGTCGACGAGATGGTCTCGGGGCATTTACCCGAGGCGCTCAAGCCCCAGGCATTAACGTTATTGATTAATCCCGACAAGAATTCCATTGAATGGAAGGCCTTGTCCGATGCGGCGAGTGTGACGCGCAATACGCCGTTGCGTCTTATGCTCAAGCTCGGGGGCATTGCCTCGGAATGGCGTTGGCATGTCGACAGTTTTTTCGCCACGAACTTCCCTCGTGGGCGCCATGTGCCTCCGATTCCGTTTGAAGCGGATCCGCGTTGGGAGCGTTATCCTTTGGCGGACGTGAAGGCGTTTTCGATTGACGACTCGGAAACGACGGAGGTGGACGACGCGGTGAGTGTGACGCCCTTGGATGGGAATCGTACGCGCGTGGGGATTCATATTGCCGCCCCGGCCATTGGGATTGAGCGCGGCTCCGAGGTGGACGAAGCTGCCAAGGCGCGCATGAGCACGATCTATGCCCCAGGGTTAAAGACGACGATGTTGCCCGAGGCCTGGATTAAAGGCTTTTCGTTAGACGAAGGGCGTGCGGTCCCGTGTTTGTCGCTCTACGTGTATGTGGACAATGAGACCTTTAGCATTGAGCGTCAAGAAACGTGTATTGAGCGTATTAAAGTCGCGCGCAATATTCGTTATGACTTGGTGGATCACTTAGTCACCGAAGAGGCCATTCTCAATAAGACGTTAGACATTGAATTTGCCGAGGAAATTTCCTGGTTATGGCACTTCTCGAATCGCTTAGTGAAGGATCGTGAAGAGGTTCGTGGCCGTCCTGAACCCAAAGGTCGTGTGGACTGGTTCTTCGCGCTTGAAGGGGAAGGGGAAGATGCCAAGATTGTGGTTCGTGGTCGTCGCCGTGGCGCGCCGCTCGACCAATTAGTGGCGGAATTAATGATTTTGGCCAACAGTGCTTGGGGCTTATGGCTCGAAGAGCACCAGACGGCTGGGATTTATCGTTCGCAGCGCATGGGACGTGTGCGCATGAGCACGACCCCAGGGCCCCATGATGGGTTAGGGGTGGTGCGTTATGCCTGGAGCACTTCGCCCTTACGTCGCTATGTGGACTTAATCAATCAGCGTCAGATGATTTCGGTCTTGGAAGGGGGCGCCCCGAGTTATGCCGCCAACGATGTGGATTTATTCACGATCGTGAGTCAGTTCGAGACCATTTATGGGCTTTATGGGGACTTCCAGACCCGTATGGAACGCTATTGGTCGCTGCGTTGGATTTTGCAAGAAGGCTTGAAGGAAATTGAAGCCATTATTGTGAAAGGGGACTTGGTTCGCATTGATGGGTTACCGTTTATGCAGCGTTTGCCGGGCTTGCCTGAGGATTTAGAGCGCGGCAAGAAAGTGCGCTTACAAATTCTAGGGTGCGACTTGGTGGATCTGGTGATGGATGCCCGTTTATTAGCGGTCCTCGATACGTGTGAAGCCATTGAGGAAGAAGATCCTTTACTGGAAGAGGATCCGAGTTCGGAACTCGCGAGTGCGGACGCGGCGGAAGAAGCCCGTGAGGAAGCCGAGGAGAAAACCTCGGAAGCGGCCGCTGGGGAATCGGTGAGTGCACCGACGCCATAAG
>CAMYAA010000126.1 GCA_947253615.1 uncultured Sutterellaceae bacterium | reverse complement strand
GGCCCGCCTGCGTCTTTTCAGAGAGCGGTTCGCCTTTGAGTCGCGTGGCAAGACGCACCACAAAGCTCGTTAAAGGCGAATCCGTGTACTCGACCTGTGGAGCCTCGAGTTTTTCTTCAGCTTGATTACGCATTAGTGGGCTCCTTTAAAAAATTCATCAATGGCTTCAATCATCTTAGACTCGACCTGATCGACATAAATCCCCTCACCGGCGGCATTTTCTTCAACCCCGCGCAAAAAGACATAAACCGCCCCGCCGATCTGAGGATTTTTAAGGCCGCGGCTCAAGAGGTGACGACGCAAGGCTGTGAGATAAAGCAAATACTGCAAGTCATAATGATGCTTTTTAATTTCTTCCCTCATGCCCTCTTGAGAGTACCCTTTGTCGTCAATATCGAGCGCATTACTCTTCCAGTCCAATACCCACCAACGGCCCTGACTATCCACAAAGACCATGTCGATAAAGCCCTTTAAAAAGCCTTGGATCGAGTCATCATTGGCTAACCTCACGTCATAACGCGCATCCTTGGCCGTAATCATCTCGGCCAACGCCCTTGCGCTTTTATCGGTTTTGAGGTGCAGTAAAAATTCCATTTCGCGCACCAAAACATTAATGTCTTTGAGCGCCTCGCCCTCATGAGTCAAAGGCGCGCGACTTAACGTATGGAGCATCTCGCGAATCCCCAAGACCGTCGGCGCATCACTAAACCCTTTGTTAGGGCCCGAGGTCAAATCATTGGACACTCGGGTTAGCGCCTCATAGCCCGCATAAGTAAGCTGACGGGTAATTAAACGATTTAACTGACGTTCTTTATAAATCGCTTTGCTTTTCGCGTCACTCTTGAGGATTTCGACATCCATGGGCGGTTGGGCGGCGTCTTTAAAGTTCACCAATTCCAAAATCGCATGCAGTGTCGTCCCCGCTTGAGGACCGCGCGGAAACGCCTTAATCGATCCTTCCGGATAGGTGGGACGCTCTTTCACACGGAAAACAAGCGTATGGGGCGAATCGTCTGCACTCTTAGCTAAACTCGAATAACTGCGCTTTCCCCACTGCGAATAAACCGTGTGGGCAGCTTTAACGCCCATGGGCTTGGGGGTTGTGCGCGAGAGACGATAAGGTTCATCAGACCCGTAATGGATATTCACCGTATGCGGCACACCTTTCCCCCCATTAGACTCGGTCCAATAGGCCCTGATATCGTCCTCAAGCGGAGTTTCATAACCATCCCCTTGAAACGATAGACATCGACAAACCGAGGTTTGGATGTTGGTTTTATAGTATTTGCCTTTTTTCGTCCCCTTGAGCGGATGACAAACCACCATATGCGATTCTGCACGCGTCATGGTGACATAGGTCATACGTTGCAACTCATCCCAATTAGCCTTCTCTGCCGCAGGACTCAACGTCGTCTCTAGGATCGCTAGGATGGTTTTCATCCGGCCATCATCACCCTGCTCACGCCAAATGCGTTCCTTACGCGCTTTCGGAGGTGTGTGAGCGCCAATCCAATAGACAAACGGATACTGCAACCCTTTACTAGCATGCATCGTCACTAAAGCAACCCGGTTTTCATCGCCCCCTTTGCGCAATCCCAACGCATCTCGATCACGAAGTCCATTTTGAATGGCCTCTTCGTACCACGCTAATAACCCGTTCGGGTATTTAAGCATTTGCCCCTTATCATGAAGAATTTCAATTAAGTGGGTCAAATTCATCAAACGTTGTTCGCCGTCGGGATAGCCCAATAAGCGACGTTCCACATTGTTGTGCTGCATAAGGCCCGCTAAGGCTGAAGCAATCCCATATTTTTCCCAGGTATCAAAAGCTTCAGAGAGTTGTCGACGCATCACGATGTCGGCCTGTAAGGCTTCTGAAGACAAATGCTCCACTTGGCTATAAGCGCGAATTTCCCCAAGGGTCATCCCCTTAAAGGTCGTCGCACGATAGAGCTGCAGTGCACCGCGGTCCGCACGATTGACAATCGCCCTTAAGACCATCAACAAATCTTTGGCTTCTTCCGTTTCTAAAACCGAGGCTTCCCCTTCCTTTAAAACCCCAATCCCCTTGGCATTGAGTTCGGACTCAAGATCACGAAAGTGCGCACGTTGACGCGCTAACACCGCGAAATCTTTGGGTTCTAAATGACGAACACTCGCCCACTGATCTGGACCGACCTCAATAACCTCCTCGCCCTTTTCGCGAAGAGCCGCGGCCGCTTCTCGCGTGAGAACGCTCGTGACCATACGCACGGCGCCGCGTTCGTCTAAGGACTTTTGACCCGCTTCTAACAGCCCATGAATATCTTGGGCCACCCACTTATCCATAACCTGCGTAGGAATACTGGCATAGGGCATGTCATTCTCGTCATGAGCCCAAAAACTCAATGGATCGAGCGGAACAAAACCCTCGTCTTGACGAATAAATGCGCCAAGACGCTTATTATTCGCGGGCGCTTTCACCGGGTCATAAGTCAATTGATCCGTCAAAAACGGACGAGGACTCCAGGTAAAGAAGGTATTGATCGCGTCAACAAAGGCCGTTGTCGAACGATAGTTCGTATCCAATACGCGCAACGCCCCTTCTTTTTCAATCTGTTCACGAGCCTCAAAATACGTATTGATGTCGGCCGAACGGAATTTATAAATACTTTGCTTGGGGTCCCCTACGAAAATCAACGTGCGATGGGTATTGGCTACGCCCGTCGAGTCCGTCCCTGGCACGGCCCCTTCCAAGAAAATCGCTTTAAAAATAGCGTACTGCACCGGGTCGGTATCTTGGAATTCGTCAATCAAAACCGCCTTATAGGTCTCACGCACTTGATTGATCAAGCCCTGCCCGGTGGTGGGGTTATAAATCGCTTCGTATAAATTCACAATCAAGTCATTAAACGTCAGCACGTGATCAGCCGCTTTGGCTGCTATTAATGCATCAGGGACTTCTTTTGCGAATTTTTCCCCAAAGGTGTGCAGTTCATCGTAGACCGTCGCGACGCGAAGGTCTTGACGAAAGACATCATAGGCAGCTTTTTTCTCGTCGTTCGTCGGGTCTTTATAAAATTCATCAAAAGCTTCTTGATACCCCATACAAAAGGCATCATCGTGGAGCATCGTCAAGTCAAGACACCCTAATTCCGTATTCACTTCGAAATCCGTGAGCGCGTATTTCGACGTCTTTTCATTAGGAACTTCAATGATTTTCGACAAGAGATTGCGCCATTCATGCATCTCAATCGCGAGCAAATTGTGCTGAGTCGTTTCGCTAAGCGTGGGTAAAACGCGGCGCATAAAGTCTTCAATGACGGCTAACGCATACGGCGAATCATCATCTACCAACGTCATGTCAAAAGACTGATTCGCACGAAACGCCTGCTGCGTTAAGACCTCTTTACAAAACGAGTGAAGCGTACTGACCGTCATGTCATCGAACTCGGTGAGCGCTTGACTCAGGCGCGCTTGAATCGTTTTCAAAAGCAGGGTTTGAAAGCGCTCTGGCTCCGCATGAAACGCATCGAGTTCTGGCGTCATCAGAATTTTTTCAGGTGCGAGCGCCCATTCGTTATAAAGGGCCTGAAACTGCGCATCCTCAAAAAGGGGAATCCCAGACATGTCCTCTTCGTTACGTAAAAGTCGTCCGACTTCCTTCGAGACCGATTGAATAATGTTACGGACACGAGACTTTAATTCAGCCGTCGCGGCACGCGTAAACGTCATCAAAAGCAGCTCATTGGCTTCAAACGGACGTTCGGACCCACGGCATTCGAGCAACAAACGCAACACCAAATACTGGATCGAATACGTTTTGCCCGTCCCGGCCGAGGCTTCGAGCAACAAGGGGCAAAGACAATCTTCACGCGTTAATTGAAAAGCTTGTGTCATGGAGAGTTCACCTAAAAATCTTATTCTTTAAAAAACCACGTTGATGAAATGAAAGCGTGCTTACTCCCAATGTTTCACCTCCCAGCTGCTATTTTTATTGAGTTCGAGAATCTCCTTCATCCACTTCACAGCCTTCAACGATGCGATCGACTTCCCTCGCAATAAAAAGGCTTCCTCCTCATTGGCATAGCGCTCTCCAACACTCGTTTGCTTGGCCCAACTGACGCTCGCCTCATGATATTCATTCAAGAATTGCGATAAGATCGCCCGAGCTACAGCGACCTCAAGCCCCGATTTACCAACGCCTGCACTCAATTTGGTATCAAAACCCACCAAGGCAATCGGTTGCTCATAAACCACCGTCGCCAAAAGCGTTTCCAGAGCCGCTAACTCCACACGATCCCCAAACAAAAAGACACGGTACTCCCCGTTTGGATTGCGGTACAGGTACTGAGGATAGTGTTCAAGCGTATAAAATTCGGCCGGGTCCGTGCTCGGTAACACCATCGCTGGTGCCTTACTCGGATCTTCGAGCGCCTCCTTCAGATCATGGTAGTCCCAAAGAAAGTCCGCACTGAGTTTGTCCGTCACACGTTCCCATTGGCCTGCGCGAATCTCTGCTTCCAAAGGCCCAAAGAGCGGCTCCACCGCTTCACTCATCAAATTGAGCGAAAGCTCACGAGTAAACTTCGCCCCCACCTCGGGATCCGTTAGCCAACGTGCTTTCATATCGGCTTTCGCTTCCTCCGACCCTAATCGCTTCATGGCCAAATACACTTCGCGTTGGTGATATTTGGCTAATGTCGAGCGCGCCATCAACGGATGCTCTTCGTCCGCACTCGCCCCGTCGACAAATAAGCGATCAGCCTTCAAGATTTCTTTCGCAGGCTTATAGCCTGTCTCTTATACACATCTGACGCTGCCGACGATAT
>CAMYAA010000125.1 GCA_947253615.1 uncultured Sutterellaceae bacterium | reverse complement strand
ATCATAGCCTGAAAGCGCTCTTGCATGTCTTCCCCCTCAAAGGGGAAGACATGCAAGAGCGCTTTCAGGCTATGATTGAAGAATTCGTACAGTCGGCCTATCGTCCGTCGTAATTTTCAAGATTTAAACCGTGTCGCATGACGCGAAAACTCGAGTCCAATTATGAAAAAAGAAAAGTTTACTGGCGTTAAAGGGATGAATGACATGCTTCCTGAAGACGCCGTGGTTTGGCAACACATGCAACAAACCGCTGTGAGCGTCTTGGAACGCTATGGCTATCAGGAAATCCGTACGCCGATTCTTGAAAATACGGGGGTCTTTACCCGTGGTGTGGGTGAAGTGACCGATATCGTCGAAAAGGAAATGTATTCGTTCGTCGATAGTATGAATGGGGATAACTTGACGTTACGCCCCGAAGGAACCTCGGCGGTGGTGCGTTGTGTGAACGAACACAACATGCTCTACGGTCAGCAGCAGCGCGTTTGGTACGCGGGCCCTATGTTCCGTCATGAACGTCCGCAACGAGGTCGCTATCGCCAGTTCCACCAGTTTGGGGCCGAAGCCCTCGGGATTCCCGCGCCGGAAGTGGACGCTGAAATGCTCATCATGCTCAATCGCTTGTGGAAAGAATTGCGTATTGGCCATGTGCGTTTGGAATTAAATACCCTCGGGAACTTGGAAGAACGTCGTGCCCACCGTGAAGCGTTAATCGCTTACTTTGAAGCGAAGAAGGACGTGTTGGACGAAGACGCTACGCGTCGTCTCTATACCAATCCGCTTCGTATCTTGGATACGAAAAATCCCGATATGCAAGCGCTCGTCGAAGCAGCCCCTCGCTTAATTGATTACTTGGGCGAAGAAAGCCGTGCGTTCTTTGATCGCGTGTGCGAACTCGTGAAGGCCGCGGGTATTGAATTTACCGTGAATCCTCGTTTAGTGCGTGGTCTTGACTACTATAACCACACCGTTTTCGAATGGATTACGGATAAGCTCGGTGCGCAGGGCACGATTTGCGGCGGCGGTCGTTATGACCCGTTGATTGAAATGCTCGGGGGCCGTCCCTCCCATGGCGTGGGTTTTGCCATCGGGATGGAACGCGTGATCGAATTAATGCGTGAGTGCGAGGTGGTTCCCACCAAGCCGCAAACGGACATTTATGTGCTCCACCATGGGAAGGCGACCGAAATCGAAGCGTTATTATTGGCCGAACAATTGCGCGACCAAGGGCTTCGTGTGATGGTCACCCCTGGGGAAGCGAGCTTAAAGTCGCAGATGAAGAAGGCCGATGCGAGCGGCGCTCGTTTTGCCTTGTTTGCGACCGAAGGCGAATTAGCCAATGGCCAAGTGGCGATTAAAGCCCTTCGTGAAAACGAAACCCAATTTACCGAACAAAGTCTTGTCGCGAAAGACGCGGCTGTTGAAACGCTCGTGAACGCGTTTAACGCCGATTAATTAACGACACAACCATAAGGGAGTCCAAGCATGGCTTACGACTTAGAGGAACAAGAGAGTATTGACCAAATGAAAGCGTGGTGGGAAAAATGGGGTACCCCCATTACCACCGTGGTTTGTATTGGTTGCTTATGCTTTGCGGGTTGGAATGCCTGGCAATGGTGGCAACGTAAACAAGCCACGAATGCTCAGGCGGTCTATACCGAATTGATGATTGCGACGAACAATCACCAAGAACAAAACATCATGAGCTTGTCGCAGGGCTTAATCAAAGACTACGGCTCAACGGTGTTTGCCCCCTTGGGCGCTTTGGATGCTGCGCGCACCCAAGCCGATGCCGGTAAGCTCGAAGAAGCCAAGGGCCTCTTAGAATGGGTTGTGAATCAGAATTCGTTCCCTGAGTATCAGACCATTGCTCGCTTACGTTTAGCGACGGTCTTGATGGCGATGAAGGATCCGAAGGCCGGGTTAGACGTGCTTCGTGCGGACAAGCCCAACGAAGAAGAAATGCCCTTAGTGCTCGATCGACTCGGGGACTTATATTTGGCCGCGGGTGACGTGGCTCAGGCTCGTCAATCTTGGGCGGATGCGCTTTTGAAGACGGATCCACGTACGGGCTTAGGGCTCTTAGTGGAAACGAAACTCTCGGCTTTACCCGCTCAGAAATAATCGCGAAAAAATGAAAAGTGGGGATCGAGAAAGCGCCTAAGTCCTTGGGGCTTAATGCTAAAATGATCCCACACTTTTCGTGAGTGCCTCTTTTGAGTGAGAGACAAAGAGGACAATGCGCTCACAGTTCTATCAAACATTTAACCCAAATGGACCGGATATGTTGAAAAAACGCTTGTTAACGGGGCTCGCTGCTGTAGCGATGCTTGTTCCTTTAGCGGGGTGTAGTTTGTTTACGGGCACGGAAGCCCACGCGCCTGCAGAATTAACACCAGTCGTCCCGCAAGTGGCGATTAATACGGTTTGGCATACCAATGTCGGTGCATCCGTCAATGGTTTATTAACGCCGGTGTTGGTTGACGGTGCCCTCTATGCGGCAGGGGATCAAAATCTCTACCGCTTGGATCCGGCCACGGGTCAAGTGTTGTGGAAGAGCTCCACGGGTGCGAAGATTTCCGCCGGGGTCGGCGCGGACGGCTTGAATGAAGCCGTGGTGACGGTCGATGGCGTCCTTCATGTCTTTGACAAAGAAGGGAAAGAAACCTGGAAGGCCACGCTTTCGACGGACGCTCAAGAGCCCCCGTTAGTGGGCATGGGCAAAGTCATCGTGAAAACCTCTGACGCCCGTATTACGGCCTTTGATGCTACGACGGGTCAGCGTTTATGGATGCATGCCGCGCAGGTGCCCCCGTTAACGCTTCGCGTCTTTAAGGGGATGGCCTTTGCTCCCGCTGGGATTTTGGTGGGTCAGGCCAATGGCCGTTTGTTAGCGTTAGGGCTCGACGGCAAAGTCGTCTTTGATTTAACCATTGCGAACCCCTCGGGCATTACCGAAGTGGAACGCTTGGTGGATATTGTCGGTCGTCCGTGGGTGGATGCCGAATTAATGTGCTTGTCGGCCTTCCAAGGGGAAGCGGTGTGCTTAAATGCCCACAACGCGCAAACCGTTTGGGCACAGAAGGTTGATGCCGTTTCTGGCGTGGTGGGTCACGGCGCTTTGATGTATGTGGTGGATTCGAAAGGAACCGTTCATGCCTATTTACGTCAAAACGGTAAAGAAATCTGGCACAATAACGCCCTCACTTACCGTAGCGTGTCAACGCCTCAAGGAATCGGTCCGAATATCGCCGTGGGCGACTATGAAGGCGTGATTTCCGTGATTGACGCGGATACGGGTCACTTTATCGCTCGTACAAAATTAAGTGGTGCGATCTCTGCTCCGGCTGTAGGCTACGACAATGGGGCAATCTTCCAGACGAGTACGGGTGAATTAGCTTTCTTGAAAGAAAGCCCTTTGAAAAAATAATTGAACGATTCAAAGGTAAGGTGCCTTCCTTGAGAATGGCACCTTAATGATCATTGTGACGAAAAAAGGGGCGTGTTTGCATAAGCCAAAACGCCCCTTCGTCTATACTTTGAATCGACGAAATTCGTAGAGATTAACTATGTTACCAGTGATAGCCTTAGTAGGCCGCCCGAATGTGGGTAAGTCCACACTCTTTAACCGACTCACGCGTAGCCGCGATGCCATTGTGGCGGATTATGCGGGTCTCACCCGAGATCGCCAGTATGGTCAGGGTCGTGTCGGTCCTATGCCGTACCTCGTCGTGGATACGGGCGGTTTTGAACCCGTTCGTAGTGAAGGGATTGTTAAAGCCATGGCCAGTCAGGCCGAATTGGCGATTGAAGAGGCCGATGCCGTCCTCTTTATTTGTGATGCTCGCGTGGGCTTAACCCCGCAGGATCAACGTATTGCCGCGTATTTGCGCTCGACCGGTCGTAAGATCTTCTTAGTCGTCAATAAGGCCGAAGGCTTGACCGAAGTGGCTGCGGCCGAATTCTATGAATTGGGCTTGGGCGAACCGTATTTGATTTCTGCCGCTCACGGTCAGGGCGTTCGTGCCTTGATTGACTTGGCCTTAGAGGGCTTTGAAGTTGAAGAGGAAGAGGACGAAGTCGATGAGGATCCTGATGCGCCTAAGCGCTTGAAGGTGACGTTAGCGGGGCGCCCGAACGCTGGGAAGTCTACCTTGATTAACGCCTTGATCGGTGAAGAACGCTTGATTGCGTTTGATATGCCGGGCACGACGCGCGACGCCATTAAGGTTGACTTTGAATATAACGACCGTCCTTACGAATTGGTGGACACGGCCGGCCTTCGTAAGAAGGGTAAGGTCTTTGAAGCCATTGAAAAGTTCAGCGTGGTTAAAACCCTCCAGGCCATTGAGTCCGCAAACGTTGTGATTTTGGTCATCGATGCCAAGTCCGGGATTGCTGAGCACGATGCGCATATTGCCGGTTACGTGTTGGATTCGGGCCGTGCGTTAGTGGTCGCGGTCAATAAGTGGGACTTGTTGGACAGTTACGAGCGTGAGATGTTCGACTTGGACATGGAACGTAAGCTCCACTTCTTACGCTGGGCTCGTATGATTCATATCTCGGCCTTAAAGCGTAACGGGTTAAATCACTTGATGAAAGCGGTGGATGAGGCCCATGCGGCCGCCTACCGTAAGATCCCGACGAACAAGTTAACGCGTGCGTTATTGGAAGCGGTGGAACGTCAACAGCCCCCGCGCGCTCGTGGTGGTCGTCCGAAGTTACGCTTTGCTCACCAAGGGGGGGCGAACCCACCGGTGATCGTGATTCACGGTAATGCGTTAGAAGACGTGGGTCAGAGCTACAAGCGTTACTTGGAAGG
>CAMYAA010000124.1 GCA_947253615.1 uncultured Sutterellaceae bacterium | reverse complement strand
GATCTACACACTGCATATCGTCGGCAGCGTCAGATGTGTATAAGAGACAGGAAAACGGGGTTCGTGTGCGTTATCTTCACTCGGATATTGATACCGTGGAACGCGTGGAAATTATTCGCGATTTGCGTAGTGGTCAATTCGACGTGTTGGTCGGGATTAACTTATTGCGTGAAGGGCTCGATATTCCAGAAGTCTCGCTCGTGGCGATTTTGGACGCGGATAAAGAGGGCTTTTTGCGCAGTGAACGCAGTTTGATTCAGACCATTGGTCGTGCTGCGCGTAATTTGCATGGTCGCGCGATTTTGTATGCCGATCGTATGACCGATTCGATGAAACGAGCCATTTCGGAAACCAATCGCCGTCGTGAAAAACAAACGCGTTATAACGAAGAGCACGGGATTACCCCGCGCGGTGTGAAAAAAGAAATTCGTGACATTATCGATGGGGTGTATCGCGGCGATGACGTGAGTAAAGCGCTCGAAGAAGCGGCCAATCAGCGTCCGGTGGTGATGGATGAAAAGACCCTCGCCAAGGAATTGCGTCGTGTGGAATCCTTGATGCTTGAAGCGGCGAAAAACCTCGACTTTGAAAAGGCCGCTCAGTATCGTGAGGAACTTTTAGCCTTGAAAAAGAACGCTTTCGGGGTGGTTGTTGCGGGTACTTAAAAATAAATATTGGCAAACCTACCCAATGTCGAGTAGGATATTTGGGCAGACCTTTATTTTGACAAAACTCATGGAGTTATTCCCTCAAGGCCCGAAACTTGGGCTAATCCCAAGGGATGGGCTGACGTTGCCCGGGAGCGCTTGGGTTTTGTCATGGTAGTCCGAGTTGATAAGAAAGCATTGTCACGTTAAACGGAAAACAACAAAGTGATTAAGATTTTATTTGTGTGTACGGGCAATATTTGTCGTAGTCCCACCGCACAAGCCATTTTCCAAGATAAGGTTAATAAGGCGGATTTGGCCGATGTTATCTTTTCGGATAGTGCCGCCACGGAACCCGACCATGTCGGGGAAGCGCCCGATATGCGTGCCCAGCTCGCCTGTCGCCGTCGTGGGTACAACATCTCTGAGCATCGCGCTCGTCAAATTCGTCCGGAAGATCTTGAGGAAAATGATTTGATTTTAGTGATGGATTGGGAAAATTTAACCGATCTTCAGTCGCGTGCGCGTCCTCAAGACCGTCATAAGATTCATCTATTGATGCGATATGCCAATGATACGGATTGTGCCGTGGTGCCTGATCCTTATTATGGGCTCAACGAAGGCTTTAATTTGGTGATTTCCTACTGTACCGACGCTTGCGAAGGGTTGTTGGAAACGCTCGAACGAAAAGCTCGTCAAATGCAGAAAAATCTGCGTTAGTCACTCGAGCAAAGGCGCTTTGTCGCCCTTGGGCTCGGGACAAAAAGGGGCGCGCTTTCCTGAAGGCAGCCTCTCGGGGCGTTGAGCTTCTCAAAAAAACCAAAGGGAATTTATCGGAAAGCCGGATAAGTTCCCTTTTGTATTTTTGGAATGTGAAGATTTTCCAAAGCTCAATCGAGGTCAATCTTTGGCCACACAACCCTAATAACTGACTGTGTTATCAGGATATAATAGGCGCTCGTTTCGACGGAAACCGTCACGAAAAAAAGCTTGAAATTGTTGAAAATCAGCCTATAGCCCTAGTCCTTAAGGAATAGGCGGGGGCTTGCGTTATTTCATTTTTTTCGTTAATATCCGACTAAATTGATCGGAATTAAAAAACGGGTTCCGAAAGGAGATTAGATTGAAAATCACCACACGCGGTCGTTTTGCTGTGAATGCGATGATGCATATCGTGATGAACAAGGATCATGTACCGATTTCCATCACGGAAATCGCCGAGCATCAAAACATTTCGGTGGCGTATTTAGAGCAAATCTTTTGTAAGTTACGTCGAGCTGGCTTAGTAAAAAGTGTTCGAGGCCCAGGGGGCGGTTATTACTTAGGTCAGGACGGCGAGTCCATTACGGTCTTGAGTATTATTAACGCCGTTGACGAAGATTTAGACCCTCGTCAGTGTCGTGGACACGAAGGCTGTAAGGGCGATGGCAATTGTTTGACTCATGCGCTATGGGATAGCTTGAACACGCTCACACAAGACTATTTGGAAAGTGTGACGCTTCGTGCTATTCGTTTAGGACTCCAGCGACGAACCATTAACTTACCCCGAAAAATGGAAGCCTCTCGTAAGAGCGAAAACGCTTAAACCTGAGTTTCCCGACTAGAACAAAGCTTGTGGAGTTTGGCCCCACGAACATTCCCAAAAAAAGGAATACCAAATGAAGTTGCCTGTTTATCTTGATTACTCTGCGACGACGCCTTGTGACCCACGTGTCGTTGAAAAAATGCTTCCGTATTTAACCGAACACTTCGGTAATCCGGCTTCGCACTCTCACCAATACGGTTGGGATGCGGAAAAGGCCGTGGAAGAAGCTCGCAAGAATGTGGCGGATATTATTGGCGCCGATCCTCGTGAGATCGTTTGGACCTCGGGGGCCACGGAAAGTGACAACTTAGCCATTAAGGGCGCTGCGCACTTTTACAAAGAAAAGGGTCGCCATTTAATCACGGTGAAGACCGAACACAAGGCGGTTCTTGACTCCATGCGTCAATTGGAACTCGAAGGTTACGAAGTGACCTACTTGGATGTCCAAGAAAACGGTTTGATTGACTTAGAAGCGCTCAAGGCAGCGATTCGTCCCGACACCATTTTGATTTCCGTGATGGCGGTCAACAATGAAATTGGGGTGATTCAGGACTTGGACGCCATTGGCAAGCTTTGCCAAGAACACAAGATTATTTTCCACTGCGACGCGACCCAGGGCATCGGTAAGATGGACTTGAATGTCGATCGTTATCACATTGACTTGATGAGCTTGTCGGCTCATAAGGTTTATGGCCCCAAGGGTATTGGTGCGCTTTACGTTCGTCGTAAGCCCCGCGTTCGTTTGGAATGTCAGATTCACGGTGGTGGTCACGAACGTGGTATGCGTTCGGGTACGCTCCCGGCGCATCAGATCGTCGGTATGGGCGAAGCCTATCGTCTTGCTCGCTTAGAACAAGATGAAGAAATGAAGCGTATTGGTCGTTTACGTGATCGCTTATGGGAAGGGATTCAGAAGAACATTCCCGAAGTGTATTTGAACGGGGATTGGGAACATCGTTCTCCCCACAATTTAAATGTGAGCTTTGCCTTCATTGAAGGGGAAAGCTTGATGATGGCAATCAAGGATATTGCCGTGAGTTCGGGTTCGGCATGCACCTCGGCCTCGTTAGAACCGAGTTACGTGCTTCGCGCTTTAGGTCGTGATGATGAATTAGCGCACAGCTCGATTCGTTTCACCTTGGGTCGCTTTACGACGGAAGAAGAAATTGATTACGTCATTAAATCGTTGAGCGAAAAGGTCAAGAAACTTCGTGAATTAAGCCCGCTTTGGGAAATGCACTTAGAAGGGGTTGACCTCAGCAAGATCCAGTGGAGCGCCCACTAAAACACAGCAGAGCTCTGACTTGAGGCTCGCGACTCGGTTCCCCAAAGGCGAGGCGAGCCCCCTATCGAGTCAGGCGTTAAGGAGACTATTATGGCCTACAGTGAAAAGTTAGTTGATCATTACGAAAACCCCCGCAACGTGGGTACGCTTGACAAGGCGGCCAAGGACGTTGGTACGGGCATGGTTGGTGCCCCGGCTTGCGGTGACGTGATGCGTTTACAGATTAAAGTGAGTCCTGAAGGCGTTATTGAAGACGCCAAGTTTAAGACGTATGGTTGTGGTTCGGCCATTGCTTCGTCTTCGCTCGTGACCGAATGGGTTAAGGGTAAGACACTTGATGAAGCCAGTGCGTTAACGAATGCGCAAATTGCGGAAGAGTTAGCCCTCCCGCCTGTTAAAATCCATTGTTCGATTTTGGCAGAAGACGCGATTAAAGCGGCCATTAACGACTATCGTCAAAAACAAAAGTAAGAAAGGAGCGCACCATGGCGGTTACCTTAACTCAAGCAGCAGCTCGTCACGTGAGTAATTATTTGACCAAGCGTGGTAAAGGCATTGGCTTACGCTTAGGGGTCAAGACGAGTGGTTGCTCTGGGATGGCCTACAAATTGGAATTCGCTGATGAAATCCATGACGATGACCAGGTGTTTGAAAGTTTTGGCGTGAAAGTGGTGGTCGACGCGAAGAGCCTTCCTTACTTAGAAGGCACGGAGCTTGACTACACGCGTGAAGGCTTACAGGAAGGGTTTAAATTCCACAATCCCAACGAAACGAGTCGTTGTGGGTGTGGCGAATCGTTCCACGTTTAACGCGTCGCCAATAAGCATACAATTCAAGGGGGAGGCGCAATCTCTCCCTTTTCGTTTCTTAGAGAATATTCAAAGCAGAGCGGATTCATGAGTGAAATTGAAGCATTCAAACTTTATGGGCTCACGCCGAGTTTTTCGGTCGATGTGGAAGCCCTCACACGCAAGCATCAGATGATGATGCGAAAGTTCCATCCGGACTTGTTTGCGGACCGTTCTGCGGCGGAACGTCGTGTGGCTCAGCAGTGGAGTGCGCGCTTTAACGAAGCGTTCCGTGTGCTCAAAGATCCGATTTTGCGTGCTCAAGCGCTTTGTGAAGCCGCCGGTCATCCGATTAATGCGGAAACCAATACGGCGATGAATCCGATGTTTCTGATGGAACAGATGGAAGCGCGTGAATATCTCGATAGCGTGCGCGAGGATGCGAGTGCGCTCGAAGCGCTCCGTGTGAAGTCTCAAGCCTGTCTCTTATACACATCTCCGAGCCCACGAGACCGTACTAGATCTCG
>CAMYAA010000123.1 GCA_947253615.1 uncultured Sutterellaceae bacterium | reverse complement strand
GATGTCTTCTTTGTTGACGAAGTGTCGAAGGGCACATCGTGGACAGCTGGAACCGATCAATATGCCTCTTTTGGTAATAAGGAAACGTTAACCCAATTGAGTGGTTTTGCAGGTGCTAAACCTGTTGGCCGCTTCATGGTGGGGAATGTTGATGCACCGCGCCGTGTTCAAGGGGTTGCAGCGGGCTTAATTGATGAACATTCTCTTGACGCTGTAAACGGATCCCAACTCTATAAGGTTATTGACGCAGTCAATGACTTTAAGAAAAAGGGTACAGGGGTTCGTGACAACGATAACAATGTTGTGATTGGTGGAAAGGCTAATGGGGAAGAAGCTCCGAAGATTACAGCGGGCGGCAAGGGTAATACCTTAATTGGCGACAAGGACACGACCGTGAAGGGTAATGACAGCGTGATTACGGGTGGCGTTAACAACGTCGTGGGTGATCGTACTGTGGTAACCGGTACCATGAATCATGTCAACACAACGGAAGGCAGTCCTGACGCTAAGAATGGCTCACACAATGTGGTTGTAGGCGTTCACAATACTGTGAGTGGTGGTCATAATGGAACCTTTGGCGAAGACAATATGGTTTCTGGCCAAACAAACACGGTTCTTGGACACGGTAATGGCACGACGGGTGACGCTAATAAAGTTATTAGTGATAACTCTGTGGTTAACGGTGGAAATAATGCTGTAATGGGTACTGGTAATAACGTTAAGGGTGACTCTAACGTTGTGATTGGTAACAAGGCTAACGTTGAAGAGGGTGACAATAACGTTGTTCTTGGAACTGAGGCTAAGGCTGGCACCGCTTCGAGCTCTGTAGCGTTAGGTCATGGCTCTTCAGTCGAAGGCAAAAATAATGTCGCCTTAGGTTCGACGAGTCAGGCTGAAACGCTTGACTTTGAAGATCCTTTGTTGGCTGAAGCCAAAAAGGATAAGGCCTTTGGGGTCGTTTCGGTGGGCAATAACGACAATACGCGCTTGATTACTAATGTAGCGGGCGCTCGCCTTACGGAGACCTCCACTGATGCAGTGAATGGACGCCAGCTCTATGAAGTCAAGTCTGAAATCGCGGCCATCAATGGTAAGAGCGCCAATAAGGACGGTAACGTTACCTTGGGTGCTCAGGTCGACGAAAAGGGTGATCTTTCGAAGGTGGCGTCGGTGGATCCTAAGGCCAAGGATGCTACGGCCATTGGGTCGGGCTCGAATGTCGCTGCAAACGGCGGTTCAGCTTTTGGTAACGGTGCCAAGGTCACGGGTGAAAATGGCACGGCCATAGGTAAGGGTGCTGAAGCTAGTGGTAACAATGTTGCCATTGGCGCTGGCAGTAAGGCAACTGGCACTATTCAGTTAGGAGAAAAGGGGAGCACTAATACGTCCAAGGGTGTTGTCTCTGTTGGTAGTAAGGATGGCTTGCGCGTTGTCACCGGTGTGGCTGATGGCAAGGTCGCCAAGGGTTCGACGGATGCGGTTAACGGTAATCAGTTAGCGGCATTACGTGATACTCCGATTACGTTGCGTAATGCTGGCGGTGACTCTGTGCCTGTGAAGCTTGGGGATGTTCTTGATCTTGTTGGTGATGAAAATCTTACGTTTGCTGTTGAAGAAAAAGATGGTAAGCGTGTCTTGAAGGTTCAAACCAAGGGATCGGTGGTTCTTGGACAAGGTGAGCACAAGGCAACCTTGTCGGTTGATAAGTCGGGGGCCGCAAACATCAGTTCACAACACGTGGCTTTAGGTAGTCAAGCAGCGGTACAAACGGAAAAGACATCTAAAACCGCAGGTGCCACTGACCTCACTCAGGACGTTGCCATTGGTGACGTGACTATGAAGGTAGAAAATATGGCTGGCACGAAGGCGAGTGGTGTCGTTTCGCTCGGTAAGGATGCCGAAGTTCGTCGTCTCCAAAGCGTGGCTGCAGGTTTAATTACTAAGGAATCGACGGACGCCGTTAATGGTTCTCAGGTTTATGAATTAGCGAACCAATTGAAGAATGTCTCTTCGGTGGTTTCTAGCGATAACGATGGGAATATTAATATTGGTGGCAAGGTCGATAACGCTAAGAACAGCACCACGTTAGGGAAAGACTCTCAAGTCGTCGGTAACGACTCGACTGCGATTGGTTCTGGAGCGAAGGCTAAGGATGGCGCAACCGCGATTGGTAAGGGAGCAACGGCTGAAGGCGATAATAATGTCGCTATTGGTAAGGGCTCGGTCGCGATGCCACGCGACAACTTGCCTGAAGGCGCCATGGGCGTTGTTTCGGTGGGTAACGACAAGGGCACGCGTGTCATCACGGGCGTGGCTGATGGTTCGAAGCCAACCGACGCCGTTAACGTTCGTCAGTTGGAAAAGACCTTTAACCAGTTCGGTGGCGCGGTGAACTCGCGTATTAACGCCGTTCAGCGTGAAGCACGTAGTGGTATCGCTGCCGCGACGGCTATGGCTAACTTGCCAACCGTCAATGCCGCGGGTCGCTCGGCCGTTTCCTTAGGGGTCGGTACCTTTCGTAGCGTCTCGGCGATGGCTATCGGCGGTTCGCATATGACCGAAAACGGGAAGATGATTATCAAATTCTCGGGTTCGATCTCAACCGAAGGGGATGCCTCGGCAGGGGCTGGGGTCGGCTTCGTCTGGTAGCCAACCTCACGTTTGAGGGACTTCTTATGAAGCCCCTCAAGCACCCATAAACGCTCTTTGTGTGGGGCTCTCCCCATTCAGAGAGCGTTTTTTTATGGGCCAAAAAAAGCTTCTTTCCCCAATGCCGAGGAAAGAAGCCATCATGTTCGTGCGAAAACGCGAGCGCGATTAAGGACGCTTTTGATCGAGCCCTAACGTTTCCATAATCGTCGCCGAAATTTCTTCAATGGATTTGTGCGTGGAATTGAGCCAGCGAATCCCTTCTTGACTCATTAAATTCTCAGCATCCATGATCTCACGACGACAGTTCTCAATACTCGCATAACGAGAGTTCGGACGACGTTCGTTGCGAATTTCCGATAAACGCTCGGGGCGAATCGATAACCCAAATAACTTCTTGCGAAGCGGTAAGAGAGCATCGGGTAATGCCCCACGATCAAAGTCTTCGGGAATTAACGGATAGTTGGCAACCTTAATCCCAAATTGCATCGCTAAGAAAAGCGAGGTCGGCGTCTTGCCCGAACGGGAAACGCCTACCAAAATCACATCGGCTTCTTCTAGCCCACGATTGGTCTGACCGTCATCGTGCTGGAGCGTATAGTCAATCGCCGCAATACGCTGATTGTACTTTTCACCATCGCGAATCTTGTGACTCTGACCAATGCTGTGCGCACATTTAATCCCGAGTTCGGTTTCTAAAGGCCCAACGAACTTACGGAATAAGTCAATGATGTGACCTTTGGCTAAATCATTGAAGGTACGCATAATGTCCGGATCCACGAACGTCGTGAAAATAATCGGACGAATACCAACCGTGATTTCCGTATGGTTGATTTGCGCAGCCGCTTCTCGCGCTTTATCCACAGTGTTCACAAAAGGCATACGACGCTGTTCATATTCCAAATCAGGGAACTGCGTCATGATGGAATGCGCTAACGTTTCGGCAGTAATGGCCGTACCGTCACTCACGATAAAGACGGGGCGTACGGGTTTGGAAGTCGCTGTCATCAGAAACTCTTGTTTTGGGTGTCCACAAAATGTAATGCTTCACATCTTAGATTCTTCACGAATCAAGGCAAGAAGATCACAGGAAAAAGTTGTTATTGAATTAGGAGGTTCACCCCCCCCTCAAGACAAGTTTCATCGCGCTTGACTCAAAGGAGCTCGACCTAAACTTCCATTGTAGCGCAAGCATTAGATAAAACTGCTTGAAACTGGGAAATCCCTGTGACAAAAGTTCAATAAGCCGATTAAGGAACAAGGCCGATTCGCCGTAAAGCCCTCTAAGCCTTTGCGAGTGAAAAACCCCTCTAAAAAATAAGGGAAAACGATAGTATCAAAAAAGCGATTAAACAGTATTTCTTAACAATCATGGGCGATTCGGGGCTGTAAAACGGCTCAAAATGAAGAAGAATTTGATAGAATTCAGGTGAATTTTTCAACTGCCCAAAAAGGGCTAACGAGGATAAGAATGGTACAAGGTCGTTATGTCTTCCCCTTCAGTCAGCTTCGTATGACCGACGTCGAAAAAGTCGGTGGTAAGAATGCTTCGCTTGGTGAATTGTTAAGTCAGCTCACTGATGCGGGTATTCGTGTCCCCGATGGTTTTGCGACCACGGCTGAAGCCTTCCGCCTTTTCTTAAAAGAAGGTGGCTTGGAAGATCGAATCGCCCAACGTTTACAGGCTCTTGATGTTGATGACGTTAAGGCATTAGCTCAAGCGGGTAAGGAAATTCGTGAGTGGATTGAATCTGCTCCGTTCCCTGCACAATTAGAAAAAGAAATTCGTGATTTCTACGAATGGTTAAAGGATGGCCAAGAAGAAATTTCTGTGGCTGTTCGTTCTTCGGCGACGGCTGAAGACTTGCCGGATGCTTCCTTTGCGGGTCAGCAAGAAACGGTGTTAAACGTGGTCGGTATCGACGCCGTTTTATTCCGTATGAAAGAAGTGTTCGCTTCGCTTTATAACGATCGTGCTATTTCTTATCGTGTCCATAAGGGCTTTACGCACGCTGAAGTGGCGCTTTCCGCTGGCGTTCAGCGTATGTGCCGCTCCGACAAGGGCGCTGCGGGTGTGATGTTCACGATCGATACCGAATCGGGTTTCGATCAAGTGGTCTTCATCACCTCGAGCTACGGCTTGGGTGAAACCGTGGTGCAGGGTGCGGTGAACCCTGACGAATTCTACGTGCATAAGCCCATCTT
>CAMYAA010000122.1 GCA_947253615.1 uncultured Sutterellaceae bacterium | reverse complement strand
CTGCATATCGTCGGCAGCGTCAGATGTGTATAAGAGACAGTGGTGTACTTGAACGAATTGATGAGCAATAGCCCCTCCGCGGCGAACATCAAGAGCTACGCTCGCATCGTTCATGAAAAGAGCATTTTGCGTTCCTTGATTAGCATTGGCGACGAGATGATCACGATGTCGCTCAACCCCGAAGGACGCGATGTCGACGAAATTTTGGCCCATAGCGAACGCGCGGTGATGGCCATTAATGAACACAATAGCGAAGGTAAGCGCGGCTTCCGTAAGCTCGACAATATTCTCTCGGAAGTAACGAATAAGCTCGTTGACTTGTTCTCCGACCAGAGTGGCACCGAAGTGACCGGGGTCAAAACCTATTACCCCAACATGGACCGTGTGCTCTCGGGCTTACAGCGTGGTGACTTGATCATTGTCGCCGGGCGCCCCTCGATGGGTAAAACGACCTTGGCCGTGAATATCGCGGAAAATGTGGTCTTCCGTTCAGAATTGCCCGTGGCGATCTTCTCCATGGAAATGGGGGCGGATCAGCTCGTCAATCGTATCGTGAGTTCGCAGGGGCGCATTAACGCTCAGCGCTTACGTACGGGCCGCTTGTCCGACGACGAATGGCAGGCTTTCTCCGAAACGGTTCAACGCATTGAGGAAAAGCCCCTTTACATCGATGACTCCTCGAACTTGACAATCACGGACTTGTGCTCGCGCGCACGTCGCTTGGTCACCAAAGTGGGGCCCTTGGGCTTGATCGTCGTGGACTATATTCAGTTAATGCGTGGGTTGAGCACCAAGGGTGGCGACAATCGTAATTCGGAGTTGAGCGAAATCTCGCGCGGCTTGAAGGCCCTCGCTAAAGAATTGAACTGTCCAGTGATTTGCTTGTCGCAGTTAAATCGTTCGGTCGATAGTCGCGATAATAAGCGTCCGTTGATGTCCGACTTACGTGAGTCGGGCGCTATCGAACAGGACGCGGACGTGATTATGTTTATTTATCGTGAGTGGGTCTACAACAAAGAGCAAGATCCCAAGCGCGCGGAAGTCATTGTCCGCAAACAGCGTAATGGCCCGGTGGGGACGCTCTTGATGTCGTTTACGGGCGAAAACACGCGCTTTGAAACGGCCGTAGGCGAAGTCGGTTACATGAAAGAGGAATAATGGACTCGATATTGAATATCGACCCGATGAGTGTGCTCTGCTACGGCGGAGCCCTCATTTTGGTCACGATTGGCATCATTGGAACGGTCATCTCGGCCATCCCAGGACTCACTTTGATGGCGTTGGGCGGGGTGCTCGCTGGCGTCCCGAACGACTTTCAAATGGTGGGGCCTTGGAGCATTGGCTTTTTAGTCTTTGTCGCGCTTTTGGGCTTTGTCATTGACGCGCTCAGTCAAAGTTTGGGCGCAAAAAAGGTCGGCGCGAGTAAGGCTGGGATTATTGGATCGATAATCGGAACCTTTATTGGGCTCTTTTTAGGGGGTCTTTTTGGCCTTTTAGTGATGCCTTTTGTGGGCGCGTTCGTGGGTGAGCTTTGGGCAAAGCGCGATATGTGGCAAGCCGGTCGCGTCGGCGTGGCCACCTGGATTGGCCTTGTAGTCGGCACGGCACTAAAGCTTGCGCTCGCTTTTGTGATGGTGGGCGTGCTCCTTTACGACTGGATTCGCTACGCGAATTGAACGAAAGCCGACCAAAGGATTAGTTCATTTTTCTTTACAGTCAACTCTCGCCAGCGACCCCACTTTTGCGTTAGGATTGAGGCAGTATCATTCTTTCGTTAATAATAGGGTTTATTGTTGCTTTGTCTTAGCGAGAATAAACATTTTAGCATTAGCGCTCTTTGACTCTCTTTACAGGAGGGCGACGCTACAAAAAAAGCGCTGCTCAAATATTTGGACGAGCCTTTTTTAACTTTAGCGCGCAGCCAATGATGAAATATATTTCGACTCGCGGTCATGAATCGGGTAAAACCTTTACGGAGATCCTTTTCGAGGGATTGGCCGATGACAATGGTTTATACCTCCCCGAGAGCTACCCCAAAGTCTCTCGTGAACAATTGTGCTTATGGCGCGGCCAGTCTTATGCAGCTCTGGCCTATGAAGTTTTGCATTTATTTGCGCCGGAAATCCCGCTCAATACCTTATGGCGTTTATGTGCAGAAACGTATCAAGGGCGTTTTTTCCAGCATGGACGTGATTCGTTTAAAGCTGAAGAAATCACCCCCACCACGTGGCTCCACGATCACGTCGGTTTGCTCGAATTGAGTAATGGTCCGTCGTTATCCTTTGACGATATTGGCTTACAGTTCTTAGCCAAGGCCTACGAAAAAGAGATCGGTGGCTCGCACGCCGGTATGACCCTCTTGGGGGCCTCCACGGGGGACATGGGCGCCGCGGCGGAAACCGCGTTTGCCAATAAGCCCGGGGTGAAGTTAGTGCTCTTGAGCCCGAAGGGCCGTATGAGCGGCTTCCAGGCGGCTCAACTCTATTCGTGTGAAGCGGAAAACGTCACGAACGTCGAAACGGAAGGCTCCTTTGACGCGTGTCAGGAAATCGTCTTCTCGATCTTACGCGATCGTGAATTCTGCAAGAAGCACAAGATTGCCAATATCAACTCGCTCTTATGGGCGCGTTTGGCCGCTCAAATCGTGTACTTCTTCTGGGCTTACTTACAGGCCACGGAAGATTGCTCGGAAGAAGTGGTCTTTGCGATGCCGGCAGGTAACTTCGGTAATGCGTTCTCGTGCTGGGTTGCCCGTCAGATGGGCTTGCCCGTCTTACGTTTGATCGTTGGCACGAACGAAAACGACGCGATGGACGAATTCCTCCGCATGGGGGTTTATCGTCCGAAACCCGCCGCTGAAACCTATGCGACGAGTTCGCCTTCGGCCGACATTGCGCGTGCCGCGAACTTCGAACGCTTCTTGTTTGACGTGCTCGATCGCAATGGCGACCGTGTGCGTGAATTGATGGAAGAACTCCAGTACCACGGCGAGTTAAAACTCCGTCCGGACGAATTTGCGAAGGTTCGTAAGTCGGGGGTCACCTCCGGTACGGCCTGTCACGCCAATCGTATGGAAATCATCGAATCGATGCATTTGGAATACGACACGTTCGTGGATCCGCATACCGCCGACGCGCTCTTCTCGGGGATTTATTTACACCCCGTGGGCGTGAAGACGATTTGCTGCGAAACGGTCAATCCTGTGAAGTTCCCCGCCATTATTAAGCAGGCGACGGGTTGCACGATTGAACCGCCGGAAGACTTTGCGGACTTGTTCCAACGTCCTCGTCACGCGATCACGATGCCCGCGGACGAAGGGGAAGTTCGAGCCTTGCTCGCGACGTTAACCGACGAACAATAAAGCCTGAGCACGCTATACTCTAGAGGGAGAGCGCTGACCTAGTGTCGGTTCTCCCTTTTTGCTTTTTTAGAGATTCCACCCCAAGGAGAACGCCGGTGCAAACCCCTTTTGTCATAGGCTTTGTGGGACATTCTGGCTCGGGTAAGACCACCTTGGCCACCCAAGTGACGCGGCTCTTGAGCCAACAAGGCATCTCGGTCGCGGCGATTAAAAACGCCCATCACGGCTTTGATTTGGATAAACCCGGAAAAGATACGTGTCGCTATCGCGAAGCGGGCGCTCGCCAAGTGATGGTTCGAACGGAGAATCGCTGGGCCTTGCTCGTTGAGACGGAGGACGTACCTCCTTTTGAGGCACTCTTAGCCCATTGTGCGGGGGTCGATCTGGTCCTTGTGGAAGGCTTTAAGAACGAAGGCCAATTCCCTAAAATAGAAGTTCGTCGTCGCGGTGCGAGTGAGCCCCATCCCCGTTTGTGGGAAAATAACAAGGACATTGTGGCACTCGTCACGAACGATCCGCTCGAAAAAGACCGCGCAAGCGCCAAAGGCTTGTCGGTGCTTGATCTCGACGATATTGCCCAAGTGGCCGAATTCATTTTAAACCGTAAAGCATCACTATGATTACCTACAAAGAAGCCCTCTCTCGTTTATTGGCCGATGCCAAACCTATCGAAGGCACGGAGTTAGTGCCGTTACTGTACTCGTCGGGACGTGTGTTGGCCGAGGACGTAGCGAGTCCTTTGGCGGTACCAGGGTGGGACAATTCTCAAATGGACGGCTATGCCGTACGTGTGGCCGATTTGGCCCAGGCCTCGGGCGCTAACCCCGTGGATTTACTCGTCTCCGATCGTATTCCCGCGGGGGCGGTGGGCGCACAATTGGCCCCTAAGAGCGTCGCTCGTATTTTCACGGGCGCCCCCATTCCTGAGGGCGCGGATGCCGTGGTGCCCCAAGAGCTCGTCGAGGTGTTATCCGACGGTCTCGTGCGCTTTAAAGAAGCCCCAAGCTCAGGGGCGTGGATTCGCCGTCGCGGTAGCGATATCGTCCAGGGCTCGATTGTGTTAAAGCAGGGGGATCGATTAACCCCCGCCGCCATTGGCATGCTCGCGAGTATCGGTCGTGCGTACGTGACGGTCTATCGCCGTTTGTGCGTGGGGATTTTCTTTGCTGGTGACGAATTGGTCCAGCCGGGCGAACCCTTGCCCCCGGGCGGCATTTATAACTCCAATCGTTTCATGGTGCGTAGCCTTTTGGTCACCTTGGGCTGCGAAGCCATTGACTTGGGGAACGTTCCGGACACGTTAGAAGCGACGGTCCGTGCCTTTGAAAATGCGGCCACGTCCGCCGACGTGATTTTAACGACGGGCGGGATGAGCGTGGGCGAAGAAGACCACATCAAGACGGCCGTGGAAAAGATCGGCTCCTTGTCGGTCTGGCGCGTGCGCTTAAAGCCCGGGAAGCCGTTGGCCTTTGGTGAAGCTGTCTCTTATACACATCTGACGCTGCCGACGATATGCAG
>CAMYAA010000121.1 GCA_947253615.1 uncultured Sutterellaceae bacterium | reverse complement strand
GCATACGAGGTCTAGTACGGTCTCGTGGGCTCGGAGATGTGTATAAGAGACAGCCGCTTGCTAAAGCGTCAGCGACAAAGGCCCCCGAGTCAGCACTCGTGACGAAGAAGATAATCACCATCACCATGCCAATGAAACTCAACACGCCCGTTAACGGGAAGTATTCAAAGAACTTAAAGATCGCCACCGAGACGTCGGCCTTAATGGTCTGAGCCAATTCCAAATGACCCGAACCAATCAAGTCAATGGCCGTATTACCAAAGACCGTCATCCACAAGAGCGTAAAGCCCGTCGGAACTAAGAGCACCCCAGTCACAAACTCACGAATCGTACGACCACGCGAAATACGGGCGATAAACATCCCCACGAAGGGACTCCACGAAATCCACCAAGCCCAGTAAAGGAGCGTCCAACCCCCTAACCAGTTCGAACTCTTAGGTTCGTAGGCATAAAGATTAAAGGTCTTACTCACAATCCCGGAGAAATAAAGCCCCGCATTTTCCACGAAGTGCTTTAAGAGCGATGCGGTCGGACCTAACGCCAAGACCAAGATGAGCAAAATCACGGCCATGATTAAGTTCGTTTGCGAGAGGAACTTAATCCCTTTATCGAGCCCGGAGGCCACCGAAATTGTCGCAATCGCCGTAATGGCCGCCACTAAAATCACTTGAATCGTCGTATTGATCGGCGTATCAAAGAGATAGTGCATCCCGGCATTAATCTGTAAGACCCCAAAGCCTAAACTCGTGGCCACCCCGAACACCGTCCCGACAATCGCGAAGACGTCCACGGCGTTACCTAAGTTCCCGTAGATACGTTCACCAATTAACGGGAAAAGCGCCGAGCGTAAGGTCAGTGGCAAATGGAGACGATACGCAAAGTACGCCAACATTAAGCCCACCGAGGCATAAATAGCCCAGGCATGTAACCCCCAGTGGAAGAACGTAATTTCGAGAGCGGCACGCGCGGCCTGTAAGGTCTGACCGTCCCCCGTGGGTGGTTCTAAGTAATGCATGACCGGTTCGGCCACCCCGAAGAACATGATCCCAATACCCATCCCAGTCGAGAAGAGCATGGCAAACCACGTCCCCATGGAATACTCGGGTTTAGCATGGTCTGGCCCTAAACGAATCGAGCCAAAACGCGAGAAGCACAAGTACGCCATCCCTAAAAGGATTAAAGCGACCGATAAGATGTAAAACCACGATAAGTCTTCAAAGATGACACTTTGAATACGGTTAAAAACGGCACTAATCGCTGTCGGGAACAGTGCCGACAAACCAACAATCGCCACGATCACAATCGCAGCGGGATAAAACACTTTCGGGAGAATGTGCCAACGATTAGACGGTGAAGAGTCACGCTTCATTGAGTAGTCTCCTATTGAATGAATGGGCCACAACATCCCTTGACGCTGTGAGGCTTGTCAACCTCCATGCCCATAGAGATACACGCGAGAGTTTGAGAAAAAAGAGACTGGCCCTTTGTTTTTCCTTTCACACGCATCCCCATGGACACCCCAAACTGGGTTCGAACCGGTGCACAAAAGCTTGACGACACCTGAACGGTTATTTCGCAATGGTGCTCTAGAGGGGTGAATGCACGGCGGGGGAAAAACCCAAGCCAAGCGAAAGCCTCTAAAGCGCTCGTGAGGATTTCTTCAAGAAGAAAAGTTTACTCACGCCAAGCGCGTCTTTAAAGCACTCGAAAAACGACTCATGCAAAAAGTCATTCACGAAAACCAGACACACGTTAAACCAACAACGAATGACTTCGAGTAGATCTCAAGCGAAGGGTTTCGCCCACTCCACTCAGAACCAGGACATAACCAGAGATTGACCTAAAAAACGCGAAAACAAACAAACCAAAAAATGATCGTTTCCCTTCAAGCGATAAAACCCCCTTATCGTGCTTGAGGAGAAAAAACATAAGAACTTTCGAGGCGATCGATGGTCCGTGTTTTGCACAGTGGCGAATAACGCCAAGCGCTATTCAAAAGACCCGTTTCATGAGCGTAAAGCACGCCAAAACGTGAGGAAAAAGTGTTCCCCACATGAAACGAACGGAACGCATAATAACACAAAATTTAACCTCGTGCAGGATCGAACCCCTACGGAGACAATCAGATCGTGTTCACGCGCGAGTCTACACTATTAATCTATTAATCTTTTCGATATTGAGAATTCCCTAAAATTCAGCGCAGAAACGCCGCTCCCTAACGGGGCAACTTTTCCGTTTTTAAAAAGCGTCAAGTCCTCACTCAAGCGTGTCTCAAGTTCCACCCCAAAAGCGCGATACTCGCCTGGCGTTAACCGCACCGCCACCCTCACTGCCATCCTCACTGCACCCTCACCACAATCTAACGGCAAGCTCAACGGCGGTTCGTCGCCAAACGATCGGTAGCGAGCCTGCGTTCAGAGCGCCCTTCAAAATAAAAGGCCGACCCGATTAAAACGCCAAGCGTCCCTTCTAACCCCGGTCCACTCTTCACCACCTAAGAAAGGCCCCCGACCTCAAAAGAAAGCGGCGCTGCCCCACGGCCACCTTGGAGCAGGTGCCTCACCCATGCCTCAAGCCACGCGTCCCTGCCTGCCGCCTGTAGCCAGAAGCCCCGTCACCGTCACTCGCGCTCCTCGCCTCTCTAAGTGTCACCCCCGCCTTCACCTTGGAATAGTCCCAAAAACGCCTAGGGTTAACACCCAAGTAATTAAAACTCAGTACCAAATTGACCCTCATCGCCTCAGGAGTCAAGCTCAAGCCTAGTCTAAGAGCCGCCTACGCACACAAGCGCAGAAAACCCTAGGAAGATCAATCCTCTAAGGCCATTAAGCGTTCCCAAATTGGAAATTTGACCTGTTCCATAATCCTGAGTGTTTAAGTCAAGTATTATCCGCTTTCCTCGAGCAAGATTATCCCTTATTAATCAACGAGAAAATCAAACACACATTAAGTCGCACTAGGGATTAATCCGTTACTGATTTTCCCTAAATGCTCGCTTAATTAAATCTCAAATCGTAAAAACCACCACAAAAAACAGGATAATTTCCTGTTGTTTTTCTTGATCTTTTTTCAAAAAAAGTACGGTTAGGGTTTACACTGAGAAAAACGGACTTTTGAGCATTCCGTGCTCCACAAATCGACAAGAATTCTTTCTAAAAGGTAAAATTCTTTTCAATTCTCGATTTTTCAAAATTTCCCCTTTTTTGGATTATCGTTAAACCTAAGTATTATTAAATTCCATATACGTGAAACGCGTTTTGCGCAAATCGATATTGTCTCGATGTTAACCCTATGGTCTCGGATTTCCTTGTTATTCAAGGAAACATTAGAAATTAAGGGGAATCTAGACCCGTGGGTTTTCCAGCACCGTAGGAAACCCCAGAATCCACCAAACCCAGTGCTAGCGAGGGATTGCGAGCCTTTTAGTCCTAATCAGGGAAATTCTCGCAAGTCACGAGAAGGGGTCTTTACCCCTTTTAATAATCTTTAATAATTAATCCTTGTGTTTGAAGGATCATTTAAGGGGGATTTTGTGGGATATTTGCCCCTAGCTATACGCCATTAAGCGACCATGAAAGGCTTGTGGGACTTCATGTACTTATCCATCCTGGGAATTTTTCTTGAGGCTTTTAGGGCGATTTTCTTTGTGGGAAAAAATGGGGTGGCTGGTTAAGCCTAAGAAAGCCCCAACGGGACGCCTTTCTTGCTGGACACTTTGTCGACGCTTTATCAACGATTGAGCCCCTCAAAGGACACTAGGCCCACGCGGCCTCCCTGGGCTTAGCGTCAGTGCCCCAGCCTCTCGTTTTAGAGAGCGTCTCTCCTCACTAGGACGCTAGCACGCTAGCACACCCGCCCGTTAGCCGTTCGCTTGACGGTGTCGTGCCCCACCACCGGCCCGATTTACTCCGTACAACGAAACCGCGCTACCCTCCCCTTCGCTTCACTAAGGGCCTGAGGACGCTAAAGGCCCTGCCTAGAGCGCGTTGAAGCGTTCCCTCGCTTCCTTTAGGCCAAAAAAAGAGCACCGCAGTGCTCTTTTTCGATCAATCAATCCAATTAGTACTGGATCAAATAATCATTACGGCTTTCACCGTTCTTTTCGATTTCGCGAACCCACATCGGTAAGCGCCCACGGCCCGACCAAAGTTCACCCTTCGGACCACGATACTTCATCGGTACCTTGGTGCCAGCGGAAGAACGGCGGCGAGGAATGACTGGCGTTTCCTTGAAGCGAATTTCGCAGGAATAAATTTCAAAACGATCAACCATGTTCTGAATTTCCGCAATCGCTTCGGAACGTAAGCTCTTTAAACGCTTATCAACTTCGTCTTGTAAAACCTGAATCTCGCGAAGTTTGGTATTAACATCATTAGCCATTTGAGGGATCCCATAAAGAAGACTTAATAATCGTCTTGGTTATTATTATATATTATGAACTTTAAAGTCAAACTAATTAGCAAAAAATTAATTTGATTAATGGGTACTAACCATATCCCTTTACTCAATCCGAAATCCGATCTTCTAAATGCGTTATTTATACTCGGAGCCACTTCGTCTTAAAGAACCTGGGAATAGGCGGTTAACCCACTGTTTTCAAGCAGTTAACGCATATATTACGGGTCTTCCCTATGCTTGTCAAAAGACCAACCAGTCTTTTTTTTTACTTTTTGTAAAATTTTTAGATACCGCATATACGGTACTCAAAAGCCCCACTTGATGTCTCAACTTGGGTAAATATTGCGTTGTTTTCTGCGAGCAAATTGGCGATTCTAAGCTTTGATATAATTTCGCAAAATGGCGCAATGGACGCTATCGCTTAACATTCGCACGGTTTTAACTTCGGGCTTAACCACGAGTTTTGTGGGTTAACAGGCCCCATTAATC
>CAMYAA010000120.1 GCA_947253615.1 uncultured Sutterellaceae bacterium | reverse complement strand
CTAAAAATTCTTATCGTTTAACTTAAAAGGAAACAACCTCATGTCCGACGCAGAAATCACTCCGACTTTAACGAACGCTCGTGGTCGTCGTGATCGATTATCGTTTTTAAAAATTTCGTTAATGATTTGGATTCCGTATGTGATCATCATGTTTGGCTTGAGCTATGTGATCGGTTATACGATCCAGCAGGGTGAGAGCACCGCTTTACAGATTACAATGGGGATTTCTATCTTTGCCGCCGGCTTTTTAACGACGATTTGTGGCGTGTTGAGTTATATCACCTGCATTCAACGCTTTCACGATATTAATCGCTCGGGCTGGTGGGCCGTATTGATGCTGATCCCCGGGGTGAATCTTCTTGTATGGTTGTACTTGGTCTTTGCCCCAGGAACCTCAGGTCAGAATCGTTATTCGATTAGCGCCTAAAGTTACGCTGTAGCAAAAACAATAAACTCACGATGAGGATGTTCTTATCGTGAGTTTTTTAACGAGTAGTGATGAAAAAACCACGGCTAGCCGTGGTTTTGTAAATGAGGTGACGCGGATTAACGCTTCATACGCGTGTGGCACCACCAGACGTACGGGAGAATGATTAAGTTCATCAACACGCCGTAGACAGCGGACGGAACGGCCAGCGCCGGTAACCCGCCCATCGTAGCGGGCATAATAAAGGGAGCTAACGCAATCCCCATGGCTCCATTTTGAATACCGGTTTCAATCCCAATGGTTTTCTGAACACTCGCGTCAAGCCCGAGGACTTTACTAAAGGTGCGTCCCCACCAAAGGAGGATGAAGGCCATGACGAGAACTAATAGACCCACCGAGCTGAACTGTTTAACCATGACGGACCAGTTGGCGGCGACTGCCGCGACAACTAAGAGGGCAAACAAAATATTGACGACCTTTTGCATACCGCCGATAAAGCGATTAACAAAGTTTTCGGCATAGCGGCGAATGAGCATGCCCACAATGATCGGTGCAGTGCTTAGCACTAACATCTTAAGGATTAAGCTCGTGGCATTGAAATGATCCACCGAGCCCGACAAAAAGATCGGGTAGGTTATGCCCACTAAGAAGGGAAGGGTGAACATGCTTAATAAACTCGTGAGAGCCGTTAAGCAAACCGAGAGGGCCAAGTTACCGCCCGCATAAAAGCTCAGGAGGTTACTGGTGGCGCCACCGGCACAAAAGCTCAGTAGCATGATGCCAAATTGCATTTGAGGATCGAGCGGGAAGAAGCGTAATAACGTATACGCCACGGCCGGGACCATCACCATCTGACTGAATAAACCAACGAGGACCGCTTTAGGTTGACGCTTGATGGTATTAAAGTCTGAGAGTTTTAACTGAAGCCCCAAGACAAACATGATGTAGGCCAGGGCGAATGGAATGAGGTTAAAGGGATTCATGACTCATAGGAATCGGGTTAATCGGGGCTAGCTTATGCAAAGCGTGGCCAGTTTTAGAACGTGCGAGTTTACCACCGTACGAATGAATTTGCTATTGTACGGACAAAACGACGAGCTCATTCTTTATGGAGACGGAAGCTGTGGTTTAAAGATCACCTATGGAATTCCCTAATCACGTTGGAAAAACTAGGTTAAGGAGTAATTCAATAAAAACGTAGTTCGTGACTTTGCCTGAAGGGGTAAGGTTTATACCATTGTTGATTGATCGTGTCGTTTTAAGGTTAAACAAACCGATAGCGTCCTAGGAATAGTCCGAATTCAGAGGGGTAATAAAAATGGGTATTTTTAAGAAATAACCCTCTTTTCCTTCATGAGGAAGATATTATGACTTCGAATAAATTGGACGCTTCCAAAATAGGTTTTAAATTCGCAAAAAAGGTATTGCCAACACTCTTATTGGCCGCTGTAGCCTCTTTATCTCATGCAACGACTCTTGACAGGGCGCGCTCGTTCGAAGCCATGTTGATGAATGGGATTGATAAAGGTGTGTTGAGTAAAGAAGATCACGCCTGGTGGATTAAATCACAATCTGCTCAACAAGTGTTCGAAGGTGTGCCAGAAGTTTTTTTTAGTCCTAACAAGGCTGACTGGGGGTATGTTGGTCCGGAAAACAACCCAGTGTCATTTAATAAGGATGATTATTGGTTCAATACTAGATTCTATACGAACTCAACTAAAGATTTTGTTTGGGGTGGTGACGGACGAACTTCCGTTTTTTATAGAGGGCCTGGTGATATAAAAAATACCAAAGCAAATTATTCCGACGAGTGGAACAAGAATTGGAAAGAGAAAGAAGAAGTTTTAGATTACAATTTCTTTAGAAGAGCAGCGGATCCTGGTTATCACAATACTATTTTTAACGACCATACCGTCTTTGTGCATACATTTGACTCCTTGCGCACTGGTGATGAACGCGAAACTATTTTAACGCAAAATAATTCGTACTCTTCTGATAGTGAAATCAGATTCAATAAACCAACAGTTTGGATACAACGTCAATATAAACTGGGGAATAATTCAAAATCAAAGGGATACAACGGGATCGCGTCACGAGTAGGACAGACTGAACCAAACATTCATTTGACTTTTAATGATAAATTTACATTAATAAAATCGTCTGATACTGCCATTGGACTTCAGGCTGCCTTAAATAAAAGCAGTCACGAAGGCAAAAGCTCAAATAGTATTAAATTCAACGATGATGCGGCTTTATTTATTGAAGGACGCAATATTACAGGCTTAGATATTGGCTTTAACAGCAGCTTGGAACAGGCTCCTAATAAGAAATTAGATATTAATGTTTTTGCAACGCCAAGTATCTATATTAACAATGGCGAAATTTTACCTCCTATCCCACACGCTGGTCTAGTAATTACAACTACTCCCTTAAAGGTCTCAGAAACTAGCGCAGAAGTTAGTGGTTTGACCACGCAAGGGGGAGGAAATGTAAATCTCCAAGGTGAGACGACTATCAATGTTCAAATGCGTCGTTTAGAAAAAATACCAGAAAAAGTCACCGAAAGGTATCTATTACATGGAGTTTTAATTTCGGGAAATGGCTGGTCGAATACGAATGCTCAGGTGGATTCGAAATTCAATGCAAACAAGCTAACGATTAACATGGAAGGATTTAGTCTACCTGAAGAGCCAAAAGGGTACTGTCACGGTTTTGAACTCGATTCTTTCGGGCCTTGGCCTAATAAAACTCAAAATATAAAGATCAAAGAACTAAATATAAATATGGATTTAGTCTATCGAGGTGGTAAGCAACGCTTTGGTGTGGGTTTCTATGATGATGCTGAAAGTGATGTTAATGCAGAGATTGAAGAATTAAATATTTTATCGACTCCTAATGGCGGAGGTAGCTGGCATATCGGGTTATGGGTGGACCAATATAGTTTCGGTCCATTAGGTGTTCAAACAAACTCGCCCAAGTATACTCAAAAAAACTATAGGATTACATCGTATAAAACAGATGCTATTAATTATGGTATTTACACATTTATTAATCACAAACATGAACATGATAATGATTTCGCTACACATCTTAACTTTATAGGACCGGTTGATATTCATAACAGTTTCTATATTTTCCATCTCGCTCCTCAGACAGAAATATTGTTTAATAAAGATGGTAAGTCAGGTAAGTCTGGAGGTTTGTACTTACGAGGACGTATCACAGGTGATTACTTGACACGTACCAGCGGTGGTTGGGCTAAGGGTAATGGGAAAAGTTTTATTTATTTCAAAGATAACCCTATTGATAAACCTTCAAAATTAATTTACACCTATAATCTTAACGGAGATAAACTTTCAACAAAAGGAACAATTGGAGAACATCAGCTATTGGTGGAAAACTCTACTGTTCATGTTGGTGGGGTTATACCACTTAGGTCTCGTAGTGATTACCCAGGGACGCCGGCACTTGTCAATGTTACGATAAAAAATAAAGGGGTGGTTGTAGCGGATAATAATGAAGTAGATTTGCCGTTTGTGAAAAACCCTTTGTACTTCATGGATCCTAAAAATGACGAAGACTCTGACTTGCGCTCGTTAACGTTGAATGTAGGTGGTGTACTGGGTAACACGTATTATAAAAATAGAAACTTCAAAGAGCGTCCCGTAAATGAAGGAACTAGTTTAGTTGTTAAGCCATTTGCTACTTTTAATAATTTAGTATTGGAAGCAGGTACTCTAGTATTACCCAAGCAGAGTCCTTACATGCTTAAGGGGTACACTTACAGTAACCAATTAATCACGAAACAACCAGAAGTTATCGAAAATAAACATAGGCTATTCCAATCGGTTGAGACACGTTCTTTACAACCAGGGGATGGAATAGTGCTTTATGAAGTTGATCCACTAGGTGAGTCTTTTGAAGGATGGTTGAATAAATCAGGGTATATTTTTAACCACGAAGCAGTAGAACATACAGGTAAGGTACCTGTGGCACTTAAGTTTGCCGATGATCGATCGTATACCCTTGAAGAGGCAAGGAAACTAGTTGGCACTATTGTGGCAATCTCAGTTAATGGAGGTGAGGGTCTTGACTTTGTGCCTTATGCACCTATCGCTATTAGCCCGACAGTTTATTGGGAATTTAACATTAAAAAAGAAACATCAACTGAAAACGTTTTCGTTGGAGTAAGTGAGCTTCTTACCGACAAAGATAATAAGGCTGTAGTTTATAGAATCGTCGATGGTAAAACCATAGACAAAATTGACGAAGTGAAACCTCTTCCTCCTGAAGAAAAGGATACTGGAAAACCAGAAGTTAACATTCGCCAACCGCCAAAGGAATATGTTTTTGTCAAAGAACCGTTTGAAAACTCAAGTTCCGACACTGAAAACTCAGGCAGTGGTGAGCAAAATGGTAGCGATAAAGAAGGTTCTAATAACTCAGGTGGAAATGGTGATC
>CAMYAA010000119.1 GCA_947253615.1 uncultured Sutterellaceae bacterium | reverse complement strand
CGCAACAATCCCTTTGTTGATATAGACCAATTGATCTTCGTAGGCGTACTTGTTCGCCGCAATTTCCCCTTTGTCTTCAAACGCATCAGAAAGGTTTTCACCCGCCTGAAGCGTAATGGTGACACCAATGTTTTTCAGGGCGCGAGCTAAACAAACGGGAGTCGTTGGTGGAATCCAGGGCATTACTGGCTCTTTGAGTCCACATAAATTCCATTTGCTATAGCGATACTCGGAGATCGCACGATTCCAGCTGTCGGTCAGTTTTCGCATGAGCGTGTCCTGAATATTCCTCGTGATTGAATGCCATTCATAGTAATGAACTCTGTCTTTACAAAACATAAAATGGCATTGCGTTAGATCAATTATATGTACAGTACAGTTTGTATTAATAAGGAAGTGAAATGCAGGACGGATTTTCTTCGTGAGAAAGTTTTCAAATAATTTAATATTTGATGTAAGAAGAGTTTTGGTCTTGTTTTAAGAGGGGTTGGGGGATTGATTTTGCCACAAAAAACACGGGGCAATAAAAAAGTGATTCTCAGTAAAAACACCGAGAATCACTTCTTTGAGGGGGTTCTAAGGCGGAGTTTTCTAGACGCCACCTTCGAAATTATTTTGTCGCCATGCTTCGTAGACGGTAATCGCAATCGTGTTACTTAAGTTTAAGGCGCGATTGTTAGGACGCATCGGGAGGCGAATCATTTGTTCGGGCGGAAACAGAGCACGAACTTCGTTAGGAAGGCCCGAGCCTTCGCTACCAAAAACAAACCAGTCGCCTGGTTGGAAGAACGATTCGCCAAAACGAACCGTGCCCTTAGTGGTCATTGCGAACATTCGATCGCGCTGAGGATTTTCGCTGGCTAAAAAGGCCTCGAAAGAGTCATGGACTTTGACGCTGGTGTACTCGTGGTAATCGAGTCCCGCGCGTTTCATATGCTTATCATCGAGGGAAAAGCCCAACGGACGAATTAAATGCAGGTTGCAGCCCGTGTTGGCGCATAAACGAATGGCATTTCCCGTGTTGGGCGGAATTTCTGGGCGAACTAAAACGACATTAAACATGACTGTGAGTCGATAAAGAATAAAAAAGGATTAAAAGGCCTCTCGCATTTTTTTGAGAGCGGCTTTTTCTAATTGACGAACACGTTCAGCGGAGATGCCCAGTTCTTGGGCTAAATCTTGGAGCGTTAAGGCTTTACCATCATCCTGATGGAGGTAGCGCGCTTCGATAATACGGCGTGAGCGTTCGTCTAAACTGTCAAGCGCTTTGGCTAACCCACTATTTTCATAGTTGGTTTGCTCTTTGTTTTCCAAGATGACGTCGGGTTGATCTTCTTCTTGGGTTAAGTAATCGATGGGGGCGAATTGTGCCTCGCTCTCTTCGTTGGTCGGTCCTTCGAGTGAGGTGTCTTGACCATAAAGACGTTCTTCCATTTCGCTCACTTCCTTGGGTTTAACGTTCAAGGTGGTGGCGATATTTTGAATTTGATCGTATGTGAGCGCACGTTGCGAATCTTCTTTGAGCTTTCGTAAGTTAAAGAAGAGCTTACGCTGATTTTTGGTCGTGGCGGGTTTGACCATGCGCCAATTACGAATAATGTACTCTTGAATTTCCGAGCGAATCCAATGCACTGCGTAGGTCATTAAACGACTACCGTGATCTGGATCGTAATGGCGAACAGCCTTCATGAGGCCGATATTGCCTTCTTGAATGAGATCCGCGTAAGGAAGGCCATAGCCTAAAAAACCGCGCGCGATAGAGATCACGAGTCGAAGGTGACTGATCACGAGTTCTTGAGCGGCAATTAAATCGTTGTGATCACGAAGGCGAATGGCTAAATTGTGCTCTTGCTCAGGCGTGAGCATGGGCGCGCGCTCAGCGGCTCGCATATAAGCCTCTAAGTCGCCTAAAGGGCCTAGCAAGGCGGGCACGGAAGGAGCTTTGTATTGAACTAAAGCTGAACCAGTGCCTGTTTTATCCTTCTTGGGGGTATCGTCGTTACTCATGAATTTGGGTTCGCTCGTTAAGGGTTATATGCTAACACTGATTTAGGCATTCATGACTTTATGCCAACTATTTCTCGTAAATAAGCCAGAAACACCCCAGCCTAAGAGTCCCGAGGCGAGTGTGAGGCCTAAGAGCCATTGCCAACGTAAAGGTTGAGAAGGAATCACGATTTCATAGGTGGCGGCGAGGGTATTGAGATAGGGATGGAGCACTCCTAAAAGCCCCGAGCATAATGCCCATGCGAGCAGCATGGCGCAGCTCATTTGCACAAAGCCGCGCCAACTAAAGGGGCGGATGGCAAAGCCAGGCGAGGCCCCAAAGAGGTAATAGGTACGCAGGGCTGGAAGGAGCTGAGCGCTGTTGAGCTGATTGGCCACAATGAGCGCTAAGAGAATTAATCCGATCACGACAAAAGCAAAGGCCCCTAAGGTGATGAGGGTAAAGCTTTTCAGGGCGGCTAAGCGGGTTGGCCACGAGGTATCGTAGGCGATCATGTCAACGCCTTTGACCTTTTCGATGGCGTCCGCGCTTTGCTGGATGGCCTCTTTACTGAGATTGTCTTTGAGGGTGACGATCACAATATCGGGCAAGGGATTATTCTTGGTGGACTTCAGGCCGAGTTGTGCATTGAGGGATTTAAACGCTTCGTCTCGATTGACGATTTGGGTTCCAATCACCGCGTCCACTTGACGAAGCGATTTGACCAAGGGCTCAATGGCCGTTTTCGATTTGGCAAAAACGGTAATTTCGGCGTTGGTCGTCAATTGTCCGAGGGGTTCGGAGAGTTGAAGCCCCAGGGTGGTGATAAAAAGCGGGACTGTAATAGCCAGGGCAGCGAGTCCCATGGCGATTAAGAATCCTTTGAAGTCGTTGACGATGAGTCGCCACATTTCACGCCAAGCCCAACGTCGCGCTGTAAAAAAGTGCATTAATGTTCTCCGGGTTGGGTGTAAGGGGTGAGATCAATCACACGGGAGCGTGTTTGTGCGGGCCCTAAGGCTCGAGTGCTTGCCGTGACGACGGTAACGCCAGCGTTAGCAAAGTCGCCCAGGAGCGTCAATAAAATGTCCGTGTTATGGTCATCAAGATGGGCCACGGGCTCATCGGCCAAGATCACTGCAGGGCGATTCACGACGGCGCGCGCGAGCGCGACGAGTTGACGCTCCCCTGTGGAGAGGTTATTGGGTCGGACCTGACTCAAGGCGTAAACACCGCACTTACTCAAGGCTAAAATGGCACGCTCTTTGGCCTCTTGAAAAGAGAGTTCCGCAATGAGGGCGGGGAGCATGACATTGTCGAGAACGGTTCGGTCGTCGAGTAACGAACGATCTTGAGGGATGATGCCCATGGAGCGGCGCAACCAACGACGTTCGGCTTCGTTATAGGGGCCGATGTCTTCACCGGCGACGAATACGTGTCCAGAGGAGGGAGCGCTCAGCGCGGAAAACAAACGTAAGAGTGTACTTTTCCCCGTGCCGGTTTTCCCCACAAGAGAGACGAACTCTCCGCGTTCAATTTTGAGGGAGAGATGAAAGAGTCCTCCTTCATTTTTAAAGGGGACGGTAACATCTTGAAGTTCTAGGAGGGGAGTATTCATAGTACGGTTTTATCGGTAAGTGCTCGCTTGGATATCCTCACCAGGCATGAGTTTTTTAATGAGTTCAAAGACGAGCCCTAAACGTAAGGCCCCAATTGCGCTCGACATGGAGACAATCCCGAGGGATCGATAGGTGGCGATCAACGTGGCGAGTCCGCCCGCGAGGACTTCTCGACGATCGATTTTTAAACACGGAAAGTCGATGTTGTTGACGTGACCGAGTTCAATGAGTCGACGTTGCATTTGTTCGAGCATGGGCAGCGTCACCCCTTCATTTTCATTCCATTGGAAGGCACTAGCCACCTCGAGAATGGCTCCAAAGGTCCCCGCAGAGCCATAAGCGAGCTCAAAGGCGGGGGCATGGAAGGCTTGGGCGTAAGGACTTAAACGGGCCTCACAGTAGGCGATGGCTTCTTGGAAGCGTGCTTCGGTGAGGTAACCATCCTGGAAAAAGCTCAATGACGTGTTGACGCATCCGATAGGAATACTTTCCATGCGCTCGGTTTGGTAGCCTCGTCCGATGATGAGTTCGGTGCTCGCCCCGCCGATGTCTACGACTAAGCGCGGTTGCTCGGAATAGGGCAAGGCGCGGGCACAACCTTGATAGGCGAGTTCGGCCTCTTTGTGGCCACTCAAGAGTTCAATGGGGTAACCCAAGGCCTTTTCGCAACGACGTAAGACTTCCTCGGAATTTTTGGCTTGTCGGAACGCTTGGGTTCCCACCGCGTAGACGTGCTCGGGTGGGAGTGTTCCCAAATACTTATTAAAGGTTTGAAGGGCCTCTTCGGCTTTAACGATAGCTTGCTCGCTTAATTGACCGTCGGGAAGCATACCTGCGGCTAATCGAACGGTTTCTTTATGGTAGCGACAGGTATAGAGTTTTCCGAGACCGGTTTTGACGATCTCACAACGAAAACTGTTACTGCCTAAATCGACGGCGGCGAGCATCATGCTGGAGTCCCCTTGAACCTGATCATCCTTAAGAAAGTTCGTTACTTTCTTCAGGGTTTAAGCCTAATAGGGCATTGGCGAATTCGACGGCATTAAAGGCTTGCAAATCATCGATCGTTTCGCCCACACCGATATAGTAAATCGGGATGGGTTTTTCAGGACGCATTTGAGCAATCGAGAGTAAAACCCCGCCCTTAGCGGTGCCATCAAGTTTTGTGATGATGAGCCCCGTGAGTGCGGCCGCTGCATCAAATGCGCGAACTTGGGTTAAGGCGTTTTGCCCGTTGGTACCATCAATGACGAGAATGGATTCGTGGGGAGCGCCTTCCCTGTCTCTTATACACATCTCCGAGCCCACGAGACCGT